>CAZOIN010000080.1:0-3269 GCA_964579985.1 uncultured Candidatus Saccharibacteria bacterium | reverse complement strand
TGAGAATGCATCGAGGACGACGGCGGTCTTTGGATCCGCGGTAAATGATTTTTTCATGGGATAGATAGCTTAGCTTTTTATGAGACGACCTCCTCTACTATACCTGTCCGAATTTCCCAGTCCACTATACTTGCCATCGTCATAAAGCTAAAATTGAGAAACAATTTTATCCTCACGGCATACCTTACCAAGAAGATAAAGAGACTACCATGAAAAAAAATCTTACCTATTTCTACGATAAAGAGGCAGATGTGTTTTATTTTTCATCTGGCGCTCCCAAAGCAAGCGATGAAACCATTGAGTCGGGGAGTGATGTGCTCCTTCGGCTTGATTTGAAAACCAAACAAGTGCGGGGCTTTACGCTGATTAATGCTTCAAAGCGTTCCTCGAAAGACAGGAGAGCCTCGCTCCCGCTTTCATTTACCCAGACTGTCCACCCGTCATAATTGGACATTTTCATTTCTACGCGCGGCGCCGAGGAACTTACCGCGCTCATACCCGAAAGCTGCGACAAGGCGATGAGTCGGTATCACACCTGAAGTGCTTAGTCCGCCAGCCGGCGGATAGCGGTTAGCGTTTAGTAAATAAAAAATCTGTTGCAAGGTTTCTTGCAACAGATGAGTAAATCGTTTGGTTAGTTGGTGCTCAAGATTTTTCCTGCTTCGAGTAGTTTTTTGAGGTTACCTTCAGTCATTCCTTTTTGCTTACCCTGTTTCTGAAAGAAGCCAGTCAGGTCTTCAATGATTTGTCCCCAGGTTTTCTCCTCTCTGCAACGCGTTGAACTGTTGGGATCGTTGATATAGGCGTAGCCACCATTTTCATCAAAGCAGAAACGCAGAAGGCGAAGGTTTCTTCTTGATTCGGCAAAGCCCCAAAAGTCACAATCAATACCTCCCAGTTTTCCCTCACTAGGTTCGGTGTACACTACTTTAAGAGTGCCAAGATTGTTTTTCTTGACAAACTCGCAGAGAGGCTCGAATAGATCGGTCTTTAGTTGAGTTATGGCGTCATTCCAAACAAATGCTTTCGATTCAAAATCCTCCGGCAAAGTGATTGTCAAATTTAGTGCAGTCATAAATTCTGGTAGGTTCGGTTTTTTCTAGACTAGATTTAGCACAGATATTTGCAGTAGTCAAGGCCAGACAAAGCCGCCCGAGAGGGCGGCTTTTGTTTAATGCTCTGGATCCCCGCATGCGCCTGCTTGCGCAGGCAGGCGGGGATGACACAAAACATAGTCGCGGAGCTCCTTGTTTTGTGTCACTTTTTTTCTCCCACAAACGAGAGTGCCATTTTTTGCTCCTTCGCGTCAAAGAGGGTAATCTTGAAGGTGTAGGTCTTGCCCAGTTCGAGGTTTCGGCGGAGTTTGTCTTCGCTCCCGAATTCGGAAATGTGCACCAATCCGGAGACACCTTCTTCGATCGAGGCGAGCGCGCCGTGCTTGTTGAACTTGATGACCACGCCCTTGACGACATCGTCTTTCTTATACTTGGTACCGGCTTCAATCCATGGGTTTAGCTTGAGGGCTTTTATGGAGAGGGAGATCTTGCCTTCCTTGATCTCGATGATCTTCACTTTCACCTTATCGCCGACTTTGTAAAGTTTTCGAGGATCTTCGACAAGCGCCCAGTCGATCTCGGAAATGTGCACCAGTCCCTCAAGAGAATCCTCGATCTTGACGAACGCGCCGAAATCAACAAGTCCGGTGATCTCTCCTTCTAGATCGTCGCCGACAGTGTATTTGCCGATGATCTTCTCGCGCTCCTTCTCGGTCGTGCTCTTCTCGGAGAAGATGAGCTTTCCTTCTTTAGGTATGGCGGAGATGATGGTTACCGAGAGTTTCTCACCCAGAAGCTTTCGGAGCTCTTCAAAAATCTTATCTTTGTCGCCGTCCGGTACGCGGGGGTAATGGTCGGCCTTAAGTTGCGAGGCTGGAAGGAAGCCGGCAATGCCTTGCCATTCCAGGATAAGGCCGCCTTTGTTGGCTTCCTTAACGGCGAGCTCGAACACTTTCTTTTCGCGGATAGCCGTCTCTGCTTCATTCCAAATAAGGGCTTGCCGCGCCTCCTTGAGAGAGAGCTCGATATAGCCATCCGGATTTTCGAAATCGACGATCTTCGCGGCAATGGTATCGCCCGGATTGATCTTCTTGATAATGTCGCGCGCGTTGATGTACTCGCGGCCGTAGATGATGCCGGTTCCAAACGGCGGCAGGTCCACGAAGACTTTGCCGTGGGATGACAGGATCACTTTGCCTTCCACTAAATCTCCGACGGACGGAGGATTCTGCGTCGCGGCAATGAGCCGTGTCATCAGCTTCTCATTCACCAAACTGACCTCTTCAAGAGTCCTCGCCTCGTCACTCGTCATAAGAACTCCGCCAGCCGGCGGATTGGTTTCTTCGGTCATACGCTTAGGTACTTAAATATGTCTGAAAATTCGTGGTCAAGGTGGCATACCGAAGGATTGATCACGGGCTATTTCCAAACCTGTTGTTAAAAACACCCTCAAACAAAGGGTGCAAGGCTAAATCGAATCCCTCGGATTCAATCGCCCGATCCGCTTTAAGCAGATTTAGGGAAGTATACCGGAAAAAGATAAAATGTCTATTTTTGTATCGGTATCAATCAGCTACACTGTATGCATGTTCAAAGTTAGCCTCGAAGAATTTGAGTCATTCGTGAAGGAGGGAGTGGAGGCGATTCCCGAGAAATTTCGCTCGCGTATCAAGAATGTGGCGTTTTTGATTGACCAAAACCCGATGGCAGAGCAACGGAAACAAAACAGCTTGCGACCCCGCGAAACTCTCTTTGGCCTGTATGAAGGCATCCCGCATCCGGCGCGCGGAGAGGGCTATGGTGGGCTTCTCATGCCTGACAAAATCACGATTTTCAAGAAGCCGATTGAAGCGGAAGCCCGTCTCCTTACGCGGGTGCGGTTTAGCGATAAAGTGAGAACCTACGCTATTGCTGAAAGAAATAAAGTGTTTAGAAGAGAAGTGCGAAAGCTGGTAGTCGATACGGTGTGGCACGAAGTCGCGCACCATTTCGGACTCACGGAAGAAAACGTGGAAGAGCGTGAAAGACAGCGGAGGAGACCCCAATGATTTACGATGTAGGATTTTGTGCTATTCTTGAACTATGAGAGTTGAGCAACCGTCATCAGAACAGGAAGTTGCAACAAGTTTGTTGATTTTAAATACCGAACAGCGTAAGCAGTTAAAAGAAATTGTTGCACCTCGTTTAGGCAAAGTTACTTAGCTCAAATTAAAA
>CAZOIN010000079.1:0-9333 GCA_964579985.1 uncultured Candidatus Saccharibacteria bacterium | reverse complement strand
GACTGCGGGTGGACCCCAATAGTCGTAGCCGGAGTATCCATAATAGCCGCCGCCAGTCACGCAACCGCTTCCACAAAGCAGGGATAGCGCCATACCGATAAGAAGGAACACCCGTTTTTTCGTTTTCATTGATTAACCTTTTTTTGTTTAAGATACCGCAATTATACTACCACATTTCTAGCCAAGATGCAAACCGAACGACGCCCAGTAAAATAAACCACCATGAATAGGAACGCAATAATGCTTGGCTATCCGCCCGAACGTACCCCGTCAGAATGACTCTGTCGGGTTGGCGTTCAGTTCGGGCGAGCCGCTCCCGAAGGTTCTTTCTCGGCTATGATTACCCTCCACTTGTCGGTATCTCGATATGGCTCGTTTTCCGCGACTCTCGTCTCCTTGCCTGAACAAGCAGGGCTCGAGAAAAAACGCTTTCATTACGGCATTTGTTTGAGATGGGTTCTAGAGCATTTGCTCAAAAAAACAAAAGCGTCTCGATTCGCCAGCTAGCGAATCAAGACGCTCACTTTTCTCCTTTCGTGAGTTACTCCAAACCGTCGGGGTCTTCCCTGGCATCCACCGGAAGCTGGTACAGCTTCCGAAAGCCAGGCTCCAGCCCGGTTGGTAGTGCTTCTCTTGATGCGTCGTTTTGCGGGATAACTACCCGCCCAGTGCGCTCTGTCTCCACAGAGTGTACCTCTCTCAGGCCGCCTTTTGGCCGAGCGCTGAACACGGTTATTCTCATGCCGACACAAGAATATCACAACGCAAAAAAAATCTCTCTATTTCACGCGGGGATGGAGCACAAGAAAAATCCACAGCCGGAACGTGAAGAGCACAGACCAAAACGATCCCAGCCATACCCACAGCGGAACATTGAAAATAGTGGCGTAGAGTAGAGGCGTTTCGAGATACACCCATTCGAATACAGCCGCATTGGGAAACTTATGTAAAAATGCAATTGCGCTGCCGGTAATGATAAGGAGAAGGAGAAGATGCGTCGAATGGGCGATATGAACACCGAACTTGATTACCGCAAAGAGCATCCAGAGGATGGAGGAAATGAGGAGAGCAAAAAGAGAGATCGAGTATCCGGCGGCGCCAAGAACGATGAACAGCATCATAAGGAGAAACAATATGCCCTCTCCTCCATCCACGATTCTGTGCATACCGGTCGCCTTATGCTGTTTAAACGTGAGTGGTTCCTGAAAAAGATGCGCAAGGAAATAAAAAAATTCAAGCTGTGCGAGTGCGGCAATTGGATAGAGCACTCCATACACAAAGATAAACCAAAAGTCGTGATAGAACGGGTAGAACCATAGATGCAGTCGAAGCGCCAGTTGGTCAAGAAGTATTAGAGAACCTGTTAATGCTCCGTAAAAGATCAAAAAAGGAATTCGCCGATGAACGAACATCCACAGCGATGTTTTGTACGGATAATTGAGAAGTGCGAACGCAAGCCAAAAACAGAGCGCGAACGGGGCATGCCAAAAAGGGAAGTCCTTCCATCCGACAAGGGCCGAGGCGATCAAGCCGACGCTTGTAATTAAAATCGCAATCCGGTTGTACAAGAATTTTTGCTCTTTGGTCATTTGCGTCATATCGTATTCTCCGAGGCTTCAATTATATACTGACAAATTCCTTCGACATACCGTTCGTTAGGTTCACGTTTCCCTTTCGCGTAAGTACGAGTGCGTCCTCTATCCTCACTCCGCCGACGTTTGGGATATAGACTCCCGGCTCACAGGTGATAACCGAACCAACCGGAAGTCTTTCCTTTCCTGCCTGGTGAGGAGCCACGATCGGCAGTTCGTGTACCTCCATGCCGATGCCGTGTCCGGTGCTATGTGTAAAATACTTTCCGTATCCTTTCTTGGTTAGGTGCTCTCGACAGGCCGCGTCCATCTCTTGTCCCGTCACGCCGGCCTTGGCCTTTCTGCACCCGAGCTCTTGCGCTTCTCGAACCGCTTCATACATCTTCAAAAGTCGTGATGCCACGTTCCCTACAGCCACAGTACGTGTCATATCCGAGACATATCCTTTGTAGTGAACCCCGAAGTCAATGGTGACGAGTTCACCTTCCTGTATTTTCTTCTCAGTCGCCACCGCATGCGGAAACGCGCCATTTTTTCCTGAAGCAACAATTGTTGGAAAAGCGAGACCTTCCGCTCCCTCCTCAACACACAGCACTTCGAGACACTGTGCGAGTTCTTTCTCGGTCATGCCGATGTGAATCAAGGGAATCAATCTGATAAACGAACGGCACGCGATGTTCGCGACCTTCGCAAGGAGTGTTAGCTCTCTTTTTTCTTTCACCAATCGAAGTTCTTGCAGGACGCGTTTGCGTGACAAGAAAATTACTTCAGGAAGCTCCATTTTTAAATCCTCCACCACGCTGTACGGCGTAACACTCCCATCAAACAGTATCTTTTGTATCTTTTGTGTTTTTATCAATCTTCCTACGATCTGCAAAGAAGACATCTGCCCCGAAGTAACTCTGATGTTATACCCTTTCGCCTGTTTTTTGCTCTGCGCCGTGTACCGCCTATCGGTGATTAAAAATCGTTTTGTCCGGGTTATCAAAAGAATTGACAAGCTTCCCGTAAATCCCGAAAGCCACCGCGTTGCCGGCTGACCGCTTCCCTCGCTGTTCCAGACCAAAAGCGCGTCAGCTTTTCCCTGCTTGAGAAAACGAATTATGTTTTGCAAACGATGCCGCATAAGAATTACGCCGTCATGATACTGCTGTGAGTCTCAAAATATCTCTTGAGTTTCGGCACGATATCTTTACGCATAAGTAACCCCTGATGCCGGGCTATTTTTTCGGAAAACGAGACGCTAAAAAGCTGTGACAAAATAATCTGCATGTCTTTTTTTTCGGCGACAAACACGTTTCCTTGCTCTTCAAGTTCAATGATATTGAGGAAGATATAATCAGCAGACTTTTTCTCTTTGATGTTTCGGAGCTCATTCAGAATATCCTCCCTGCGCGTTTGTGCCAGACCGCGACCGCCTATCATTTCAAGCTGGGCAATCGCCACAATCTTGCCGCCAAAGGTATACCACGAAAAGTCGCTCCAGAGGGCTTCTTTCAGACGCGCCCCGCTTAAATCGGACTTTGCAAGAAACATTTCATGCACGAAATCCTTATTCACACCAGTCCGTTCTTCAAGCCATGTGAATGCTTTCTTGTCCCGCTCGGTAGTTCTCCCGCCTTTGAAGTTAAGGGTATTCGAGGCGATAGCGCCGTAGAGGAGCACTGCCGACTCCTTTGAAATCGCAATCCCGCTCTCCATAAACCGCTCTGCGACGAGTGTTGCCGCAGCGCCCACTTTCTCGATCTGTACTTTCGCATTCGGGAACTGCTCTGCCTGATGCACATCCCGATGATCTATGATCTCGATAACCCGTTTCGGCAAAAGCTTCCCCTCAAACATGGTGAGGTTGCTGGTGTCAACGAGAATGATTTGTTCGAATCCGTGTGCATCTTTTAGGCGAAGCGGCATGGGCGCTCCCGATTTTTCAAAAACAAACTTCGCTTCGATATGCAGATCTCCCATGATTCCGGCGACCGCTTCTTTGCCAGTCTTATTCAGAAACTCCGCGTACGCGACCGCACAGGCAGAGGCATCCAAATCAGGACCAGTGTATGATGTTACCAAAATCGGCTTCATATTCTTTTTCTTGCCGTACAATCTATTCCATTATTCGCGCGAATGGTGGAATAGATGTTAGGTGACTAAAAAATCATCTCATCTGCGGGACACCACGCGGGATCGACGATGCACAGGAATTTGAGATCGGTAGCGCCGATATTGCGTATGTATTGTTTTGCATTTGGCGGAATAACGATCATCTATCCCGTGTGCACATTCGCAGATTCTTCAGTAATATGCATCTCCTCCCCCCTCGCCCTCCAAAATGTAATACGTTTCGGACATTTCCAGCGCGTGCGGCATTGAACTTTCTCCGGGTTTGACCGTCGTGTGCGCAAGGCTGTACCGAAACGCCGCGCTCGGCATCTTGTCCGGATGGAGCAGTTCACGGAGCACGGTTTTGTCTCCGGCGATGAAGTCTTCACAATTTTTTAGGTCCTTGATCAACATGGCTAAGGAATCATGACTGTCTAGTGTATCCCATAGACCCACAGCGGGGGAATATTTCTAAACACAAAAGAAACCTTTCTAACGGGGAGATTCTTGTACGCGCGCTTCATCATCGGAGGGTTGTAGGTAAAAAATCTGTAAATCGTTCCTTTTCCCGTATGTTCTCTAATAGATTCAAAAAGTTCCCCCTTGATACTTTCCGGCAACGAAAAAGGCAGACCTGAAATAATCAGACTCACTTTTTCGATTCTGTGCTTCGTCAACATCGCATCCAAGAGATGCGCACTCGCTCGTTCAATAATGACTTTGTCTCCAAATTGTTCTCGGAGCATCTTGAGGTACGATTCTTCAACCTCGATCAGAAGTATTTTAGTATTCGGCCTGCATCGTTTCAGTATCTCTTTGGTAAATACTCCCGTACCGGGGCCGAGTTCCACGACCGCGGTAATCGGAGAAAAATCAATACCGTCGAGCATGGCCCTGCTTGCGCGAGAGGAACTCGGAATAAGCGACGCATTCTGCAAGGGATTGCGCAGAAAGTTGAAAGCAAATGTAAATTTATTTTTCATGTTCCTCTTTTGTTCTTTTATGTTCTTCCCTTAAACCAAGGCGCTTGGCTCATGCTCGTGCAGTATAGCAGTTTCCTACGGGTGGGAAGTGTCTGAACCGAAAGTATAAACCCCGCAGCTGGTACCAATGCGGCAAAAAAGATATTCTCGACGTGAATGAGATACAGGAGCACGAAGGAGACGAGGTAGGTAATGGCACCAAGGGAGAGCATGCGAGACGAGCTCCCTTCCCAAGCCTTATCCGCCTCCACGCGAGCATTGCGCTCCATAACTGCCTCTATTTTTTGTTCAACGCGTTTTAGTCGTTCTTCCATGAGTTTGTTGCTTTGTTATCGTGTCAGCTGCTTGGCTCTTCCCATTGTTTCGGGAACGTATAAAAGTCCCTTCAAACGCCCACTTCATGCACTCTGCAAGTTCGTTCTCGCTCATGATATCGTGCGCGAGCAGAAATTCTTCTTCTTTCAAAACGCTTGTCTTATACATTTCAGGCCCATCGGTATTGATGGTGAAGCGCACGCCGTTATCTATGAACGCGCGGATGATAGTGCGGAGTTCATTCACGCCCTTCAAAATGCTGTTACAGAGATTCGAGGTGGGGCATATTTCCAGAACAATTCTTTGCTTCGCAATCTCCTTAAGCAGTTTTTTATTTTTCGCGGCAATAAGACCGTGTCCTATTCTATGCGGGCGTATCACGCGCACGACGTATTCGAGCTCTTCCATATTTCCGGTTTCTCCCGCGTGAATGGTGATACCTAAATCCGCCCTTCGCGCCCGTTCGATAAGCGGTGCATGTTCTTTCATGGAGAAGGCTCCGCGATCAGGTCCGGCGATGTCGATGCCGACAATACCGTCACTTTGGTACCGGATTGCCTTGTCAACGATAATCGCGTTCTGTGCGAGCGTGAACGATCGGTCGAGGGAAATAATAAGACCCGCAGTCACCTGCGGGTATTCAATCATGGCGCGGCGCATCCCAAAGAGCGCGGCAAGAATGATGAGGTCGAGATCGCGCTCTCCCGTACGATTGCGCTTCATCGGATTGAAGCGAAGTTCCTGGAGCACAAGATTGCACTTGCGGTACCCCCCGCCGATAACGGCGTGCACCGCTTCTTCAATGGCTTCGGGGGACGATTGGATAAGCTCCGTCCAGTGGTAGTAATTCTTATCCATCTCGTTGAGGTCAAGATTTTTCTTTTCGGGAGTAACGGTGATCATCTCCTCGAAATCCCAATAATCCTTGACCGGCAGTCTAATCCCCTGGCGATGCGCGATCGTCCACATGATGACCGGATCCACGGCGGCACCAAGATGCGTGTGAAGTTCTGCGCGAGGAGTAGTTGTTCTCTGTGACATAGTTTAAAGAAAATCCTAAATTCGAAATCCGAAACTCTAAACAAATTCTAAATCTCAATTCATAAACCGATACTTCGCAGGGTTGTTCGTACTTATTCCTCATTCATACTTCATTATTCATCCTTCATCTCTTTACTCCCACTCAACGGTAGCCGGAGGCTTGGAGGTAATATCATATGCCACACGATTAATGCCCGCAACCTCGTTCGTGATGCGCGAGGAGACGCGCGCGAGGGTTTCTACCGGAACGCGCGCGAAGTCCGCTGTCATGAAGTCGGACGTGGTGATCGCACGGAGTATGATCGGGTGCCCGTAGGTACGCGCATCGCCCTGTACCCCGACCGAACGAATACTGGGAAGTACCGCAAAGTATTGCTGTATGTTTTTCGCCTCACCGGAGGCGATAAGCTCTTCACAAAAAATGGCATCGGCGGCACGAAGCGTTTCAAGTCTTTCTTTCGTCACCTCACCAATGATGCGTACCGCAAGCCCGGGGCCCGGAAAAGGTTGGCGCGACACAATCTCCTCGGGAACACCAAGGCTTCTCCCAAGCTCACGCACTTCATCTTTGTAGAGTTCACGAAGCGGCTCGATGAGTTTAAACTTCACGTCTTTAGGAAGACCGCCGACATTGTGATGCGACTTAATGACGGAAGCAAAACCGCCAACCGACACGCCGGAGGTAATCACGTCGGTATAAAGCGTTCCCTGTACCAAAAACTGGATATCCCCAAGTTTCGACGAGGCTTGCTCGAACAGCCGGATAAACAGCTCTCCGCAAATCTTTCTTTTCTGTTCGGGGTCGGTAATGCCTTTGAGACCCTTCAGAAATTCTTTTTCAGCTTCGACGATTCTAAAATCAAGTTGTGGAAGTCCGGAGAATGTCTTTTTAATCTGCTCCGTCTCGCCCTGTCGCATAAGACCGGTGTCCACATAGATACAGGTCAGCCGCGAGCCTACAGCGCGATGTACGAGATACGCCGCGACCGTCGAATCGACGCCGCCGGAAAGCGCGCAGAGCGCGCGCCCCTTCCCCACTTTCGATTTGATATCCAAAACCGTTCGCTGTATCCAATCCTTACCCATGCTCCAGCTCTTCTTTGCACCGACAATATCGAGAAAATTCTGAAGGACTCTCATGCCATGTTCGGTATGCTTCACTTCCGGGTGAAATTGAATGCCATAGATACGGCGTTTTGCGTCTTCGATTGCCGCAATAGGACAGGCCTCCGATTTTCCGATAACTTTGAAACCTTTCGGAATCTTGGTGACTTGATCTCCGTGCGACATCCAGGTAAGTTCGCTCTTTGAAAGACCTTTGAACAGCGGGGATGTTAAGGAAGGCGCCACGCGTACCGGCCCGTACTCGCGCGCCCTCTTTGCCTGCACTTTCCCGCCGAGTTGATGGGCGATAAGTTGGAGACCGTAGCAGATGCCGAGCACCGGAAGACCAAGCGTAAAGATACGCGGATCGGTTTTCAGCGCGTTTGAATCCGAAAGATTTTGCGGCCCACCGGAGAGAACTAGACCTGCGTATAAAGCAAGTGTGACCGCGGAAGTTTCGGGGGACAAAAGCTCGGCATACACGCCGAGCTCTCGAATGCGCCGCACAATTAGGTGACTATACTGTGAGCCGAAATCCAGAACCGCTATCGTGTCCTTTTTTTGTTCGTTCTCCTTCATTCAATTCTGTTCTGTCTACTAACTACTAACTATTTTCTACTTACTGTATTGAATGCGGATGCGATTCCTTTAACCCAGCATTGGTAATCTGAATGAACCGCGCCTGCTTCGCAATCTCCGGAATCGTCGCCGCGCCCACATATCCCATACCCGATTTAATGCCACCGACGAGTTCCTCGACAGTGCTTGCTAACGAGCCACGATACGGCACTTTCCCTGCCACGCCCTCCACAACAGAATGTTTTTTCTCTGGAGAGTAACGGTCAACCGCGTACCGTTTCTCGAGCGCTTCTCTGCTTCCCATTCCTCGGTAGGATTTGTAGCGCACACCGTCAACTGTAATCATCGCCCCCGGTGCTTCCTCGACTCCCGCGAAGAGCGAGCCGAGCATGACCGAAGATGCGCCCGCGGCGAGGGCCTTTACGATATCGCCGGAATAGCGGATTCCACCATCAGCGATAACCGGAATGCCGTGCTTCTTCGCAACCGAGACGACATCCATCACTGCCGTCAGCTGTGGCACGCCAACCCCACTCACGATGCGCGTGGTGCAAATGGAGCCGGGCCCGATGCCGACCTTGAGGGCATCGGCTAACCCTAGGAAATCCCGCGCGGCTTCTTTCGTGACGATATTGCCGACAACGAGTTGCGCTTTCATCTTTCGCTTCATTTCTTTTGCCGCGGCGATGATCCCCGGCGCGTGAGCGTGAGCGCAATCTATAAAAATGACCGAAGCTCCCGCCTCGGCAAGGGCGACGGCGCGTGCCACATCTTTCGGGCCAACCGCTGCACCGACGGTCACTCCGGCCTTCTGCACTTCTTTTACCATCTTAATCTGCTCCTCGAGCGTGCAATTCCGATGAAGCACGCCCATGCCACCGAGTTTCCCCAAAGCAATTGCAAATCGCGCGTCCGAGACGGTGTCGGACGCCGCTCCGAGGAGCGGAATAGCAAGACGCGCCTTTTTAGAAAGGCGCGTCTCTACGTTCGCATCCCGACGATTTACCGCGGTCTTGCGCGGCTCCAAAAGTACATCATCAAACGTTAACCCGAGGCGCATCATAGGTGAGCGAAAGTATAGCATCTTCCCCAGAAAGAAAAAGTACCGCCCTTTTCTTTCTACTTCTCTTCCCTACGTCCTCTATAGCTCCACTTTACCCAAGTAAAGTGGAGCTATAGACAGCGAGAGGAGAGATACCACTCAAAGGGAATTTTTCTTCTGCCATAGTCTCCATAGTCTAAATTCCTTGGGCTAAAAATGTTTTTTGAGAAATGCTCGACCTGAACCAGATTTAAGATACTTCTCGAATTCAAACGCTTTATATTTATCTTCAACTGCAAAATAAAATTCTAAACTTATAGGCAAGCGGTTTGCAGTCGCCGGCACTTGTCCTTTCCGATGCCTCTCTAATCTATCCTGGATGTTATCAGAACAGCCAATGTAATAGCCGTCTTTGCATTTTAAGCTATAAACATAATACATGAATTTTGTTCCCGCTTTCGCTCGTCTTCTGTTGACTGTGTCACGCCGCAGCCGAGCTCCTGCGAGGCGAAGGTCGCCTTCGCGAACTTACTGGCGGATTTCATCACGCCGTAGGTCCGCTTCGGCGGACCGAAGGCGG
>CAZOIN010000078.1:0-3276 GCA_964579985.1 uncultured Candidatus Saccharibacteria bacterium | reverse complement strand
TCTCGCGGGCAAGACTGTGGCCCCAAATGCTCCATCGGCACCGGCCTCCCCTGCCACCCCGAAAGCAAGTGGGACTTCAGTTCTCGGAACCGTTTCTTCTCGAGCACTTAAGAAGGGTGTAACACACGCGGAGGTGAAGATCCTGCAAAAGATTCTCAACAGTGACCTCGACACGATGATTGCCGCGACGGGTAGCGGCTCACCTGGGAGTGAAAGCAACTTCTTCGGCCCCGCGACGCTCAAAGCCTTGGAGAAGTTCCAGGTCAAATATGGCCTCTCGGGTCCAGGGCAAGAGGGGTACGGAAACGTCGGACCAAAGACTCGGGCTAAACTGAACGAAATCTCCGCAAAAACAGGAGGTGCCGATCAGCAGATCGAAGACGCGATGAAGCAAATTAAGGTGCTTCAAGGGCAACTAAATACCACGCCATAATCCCAGAATGACTTTAGAAAAACTCCCTCCACCTCGCGGAGGGAGTTTTTTCTGTGGACAAAGCGGATACAGGCAACTGGTATAATGATTGCATGTCTAAGTTGCTTGATCGTGCGTTTTGGAAATTCCTTTCAGGCTTTGTGCTCATCCTGATAATCAGTTTCTCCGTGCTCACTGTCTTTGGGGTATGGCGAGAGACAAGAGAAAATTACGCGGCGCTTATTACAGCTTTTGGAGAAGGGGAATAGTCCCTCCCCAGTATTTGGGTGTGTTGACACACTTTTAATTTCTGGTAATCTACTCGCTGCAAGGTCAAAGACAGCAGGTGTCCTCATTTCTAATGTATAGAGGACTTAATTTCCTGCCGAGACGGCCAACTTCTGGCAATTCTCTAGACCTTAGGTCGATAAACAATTCTCGCGTGAAGCAGGCGCGCTTAGCGTTTTTTTCTAAACGCTAAACGCTAAACGCTAAACGCTTCTAACGTGGCAATCACAAAAACAAAGAAATCGGAGATCGTGGAGAAACTCCGAAGCATCTTCGTGAAATCTTCCGCTGTCGCATTCGTGCAGTTTAGCAAGCTTACGGTGGCAAACGCGCAAGCGCTCAGGAGGAAATTGCGAGAAGAGGGAGCCGGCTATTATGTAGCCAAGAAAACGCTTATTCGAAAATCGCTTGAAGGCGGTTCCGTGAAGGGAGAGATCCCGAATCTGGATGGGGAAATAGCCATCGCCTATCTCGAAGTGGGCGACGATATCACCGCTCCGGCTCGCGAGATCTTCGGCTTCGAAAAGAAGCTCGAAAAGGCGGTCCGGCTTATCGGTGGTATCTTCGAGGGCAAATTTATCGGGGAGCAGGAGGTACTCTCGCTCGCGACTATTCCGTCACGAAGGACCTTGTACGCGCAGTTCACCAATTTAGTGAATTCGCCGATACAGAGGTTTGCAACTGTTTTGGATAGCATCGCTAAAAAGAAAGTTTAACAACTAATTAAATACCAATCAACGAATCTCGGCCAATCAACGAATACCTGCGAATATGAAAACGGGCATTAGTAGGTATTGGTAGATTGGTACCCATTGGTAGATTGGTAAAGGATTATGGCAGATGAAGTAAAAACAGACGCACCGGTTGAGATTCCGGCTAAGTTCAAGTCCATCATTGACGCCGTCGAGCAGATGTCGGTCATTGACCTGAGTGAACTCGTAAAGACACTCGAGAAGAAATTCGGCGTATCGGCTGCGGCGGCAGCCGCAGGTCCCGCCTCCGCCGGAGGCTCCGGCGAGGCAAAGGAAGAGAAGACAATCTTTAACGTCGAACTCTCCGATGCGGGCGCGCAAAAAATAGCGGTTATCAAGGTGGTAAAAGAAGCTCTTGCGATGGGTCTCAAGGAAGCGAAAGACCTCGTTGACGCCGCTCCGAAGATGCTCAAGGAAGGCATGAAGAAGGACGACGCGGAGAAGCTCAAAAAGGCTGTCGAAGCGGCTGGTGGGAAAGTGACCTTGAAATAAATCGGAATTTATTTCAAGGTCATCCCGGGCTTGACCCGGGATCCAGACCCTGTAACGGAGCAGTAGCGAAGTATACCTGTAGTCGTAGACTATCGTAGACTAAGCCGAAGACCCCGAAGAACAGCAAGCTGTCAACGGGGCAGGCGGCCACGGGGCAAGAAAAAGAATAGAAAAACTGCCCGCGGACCTATCGGCCTGCGGGCGGTTTGCGTTCCATGTTTTTGCTGTAGAGATAAAGAGATGCTATACTTTCGATTATGAAAAGCGCGCTAGCAAACAAGGTGAAAGTCCCGAAAGGGGAATATCTCCGTTTGAAAAAGATTGACCGGCAGTTCGGGGAGTTTTTGTCGTACGCGGCGCATTTGCTGGATATTGGAAAGGCGCGAGAGGATGCACGCGCGGACCGCTTGATTTCTCAAGAAGCATTGTTTCGCCGGCTGGGATTGTGATTGAGGAGCGAAGGCGACGAAATACTAAAGGCCAGCAGGCCGTATGCATGGAGATTTACTACACCCATCGGGCGGCTCGGCAACTTGCAAAGCTGTCTCGGTTCGTGCAAAAGCGAATTGCCGAGAAGATGTGGTTCTACGCGAGGCAAGACAATCCATTGGATTTCGCGGAGCATTTAACTGACTATCGCGAAGGAGAGTATCGTTTTCGTGTTGGCGATTACCGTGCGGCGTTCGATGTGCAAGATGGCCGCATGGTGATTTTGAAAGTCGGCAGACGAGACCAAATGTATTGATGCATCCTTCAAATGAATAAAAAACTGCCCGCGGGACCTTTCTGTCTGCGGGCGGTTTGCGTTAGTTAGGCACAACGACGTCTAAAGATCAATCTAAATCGTGTTGTATCCAGAGACACGGACGATAGAGCTGAAGAATGTAACAGTCTTCTCGCTCTGCGGAAGACTGGCTTCAATAAAGCGGGCTACATCCGGCATCATACATGTGCCGGTTATAATCACGATTCTCATACAAGAACTTTGCCTTATCACGCGAAGCAATCTCTTGAGATTGCTCTGTTTAGGAACGCGACTCCGCGTCATGCATATTGTTGTCGATTTCAGCATGCCATTTGGACTGCCCACGAGGGCGGTGAGGAGGTGAGGAACAGCGGTTTTTGGGAACGCGGTATTTTTCGCCCTGTCAATAAAAATCACGTGAATAGCATTAATTTTAGCGTTTGTTTTGAAGCATTCCGTAATGAATTAGGACACTCGTAGTAGAGTGTCCCTATGAAAAAAGCAAAGGATTTGTCGCGTACCGAGCGACTAGAGATTGGCATACTGCTGGAGAAACGGTACTCACTCCGAGCGATTGCGCGGTCCCT
>CAZOIN010000077.1:0-1782 GCA_964579985.1 uncultured Candidatus Saccharibacteria bacterium | reverse complement strand
TTCTGGCCATATGTGATTCTTACGTTTGGAGCAATTGTGTTATTTGGCGTAAATATATCTCTTTTGGTGTATCGCATACGAAAATTTGGATTTCCGAAGTTTAGACAGCAAGGCGCAACAGGTGGAGGTTCGCTTGTGGCTATTGCGGCCTCTGCTTGTCCTGTCTGCGGTTCAACCCTACTCTCGGCAATCGGCATAGCCGGAGGGCTTGCCGCTTTCCCGTTTGGCGGGCTTGAGCTCAAAGCATTGTCGTTCGGACTACTTGCATTACCGATATGGCTTACGAGAAAAGATTTGAGAAAATTGGAAGCGGATTGTGTAAGCGGAATATGTCCCTTGCCAAAAGAGCACTCCTTCAAAGAAACTGACAGACCGTGGCTCTTTGTGCTCCTCGCTGTGGTGATCGCTTTGTCGGTCATTAGTTGGAATATGCTTAAAACAGAACCAATTATAGCAAAGGCGTTAGCCAGCAATTCAATTCTTAATCTAAATGATAATCAGCTCAACGGCGTGAATGTTTCAGAGACAGGAAATCAATTATTCGATGAAGTGGTGGCTAAAGTTCTACCAAAAGAGGGTTTCCAGAGTAAAATAAGGTTGAATGATAGTGTGGCGAGGCTTGTTGAAAATGGCGTCATTGATAGACAAAAATTCGAAGCGATTTACAAGGATCGTGGTGGTCTGCCAGCGGAACTTAAAGACGTACTCGATATATCCTCTACAAATCCAATACTTCTTACGAAAGAAAACGCAAACTACTATGTAAATCTCATGTGGCCGATAGGACTTTCAAACTACATGTCTTCAAACAAAGAAAGTCCTGTTAACGGAAAATCGTTATTTAATTTTGCTTCCACCGGCGGTTGGAATTTGGGCAAAGAAGAAAACGGCGGGGCGTATTTCAACAAATTCAAAATCGTGGAACTTACGCCGGAACAAGAATCTCTCGTCACGAAAATCGCTCAAAATACATATCGGCCTTGTTGCAACAACTCCACTTTCTTTCAAGATTGCAATCATGGCTCGGCACTCTTGGGACTTCTTCAGCTTGGCGCGGCGCAAGGACTTACCGAAGACGAACTTTACAAAGAAGCTCTTGCGTTTAACTCATTCTGGTTCCCTAATAACTACATTCAAGCCGCGCTTTATTTCAAAGCGGTAAAAAACACCGATTGGGAAAAGGTTGATCCCAAAGTGGTAATGGGCAAGGACTTTTCAAGCGGAAGCGGGAGCGCGAATATTCAAGCAGAAATTGCTAAAATCCCCGGTCTCGTCCCTAAACAAAAAGGCGGTGCCGGATGCGGAGTGTAACTGCCCCCCTACCGCCCAAAATCAAAAAAGAAAGCCCGCGCGGATTCCTCCCCGAGACCTCGCTCCTCCGCGCGGGCTTTCTTTCCAAGTTTTTAAAAACGGAAACGGGCTGAATTAGCCGAAAGTGAAGGTAAATGCCTTGAGTCCTGATTTTTGAATTATGAATTTAAGTGTGTGAGTTTCCGATTTTTCGCCTTGAATAATTTTATAGAGGCGCGCTTCTTTTATTTTCACAACACTCTTTCCGTCTGCAGTTTTTATAATATCCGCCCCAGCCTCCAAGCCGAGAGATTTTCCGTCAAGAAGTACTTCAACAAGAGTTTCCGTGCCCGCTTCTGCAACAAAGAAAACATCTTTGGCGGTGTAGGTGTAGACGATGCTCGCATCCGCAGAAGTATTTTGAGCAAATTCAGGCGTGATGTCCCAACGGTCGCTCGGAAACAGGAAGTTCGTTTGTTGATCATTGCGCGA
>CAZOIN010000076.1:0-3732 GCA_964579985.1 uncultured Candidatus Saccharibacteria bacterium | reverse complement strand
TCTTTGGAAACGTAGTTTTCGGAGGCGATCAGATTGATGACTTTTTTCTGCCTCGCCGCCTCGGTTTTAATAAGTTTTCCGATTTGTTTGTCTTTCATAACATGAGCAGAGAGGTTAGCTTCTTCCTGCTGGTTTATTGTCGAGACTACGAAGGCCCGCCACCACAAGTTCCGCTTTGATCGGTGGATGCGGGTCGTACTCCGAAAGCGTAACATGCTCCGGCCTGAAATCAGCGAGACTTTTCACTTCCGGCGAGATGGTGACCTTAGGAAACGGACGCGGCTCGCGGGACAATTGTTCCCTTGCCGCCTCAAAGTGATTTTCATAAATATGCACGTCACCGAACGTATGTATGAACTCTCCTACCTCGCGGCCGAGAATCCTCGCCACGATATGAGCAAGGAGCGCGTAGCTCGCGATATTGAACGGGACACCCAAAAATATATCCGCGCTTCGCTGATAGAGCAAAAGTGAGACCTTCTCATTCTTGATGTTCATCTGGTACATGTTGTGGCAGATGGGAAAGTGGTTCACGTCCTCTGGCTTGGCCATGCGGTAAAGATATTCCGGATTCCAAGAAGTGACGATCGCGTTGTGACACCCCGGATCCGTCCTAAGTTCCTCGATTGCCCACGCGAGTTGGTCGATCCCCCGACCGTCTCTTGCCGGCCAGCGGCGCCACATTTCTCCGTAAATGTGTCTTAGCTCTCCATGCTGGTTTGCAAATTGCTCATCATCTTTGATCCTGACAATAAACTCTTCCTTCGTCATCTCCGGCCACTGCCCTTTTTTTGAGAGTTCTGCGTAAAAACGGTACGGATAGTCATCCCAAATATGCACGTCATTCTGGACCAGATACCGAATATTAGACCCCCCAGACATAAACCAATACAGCTCGTGAAGCACTCCTTTCCAATACACTTTTTTGGTCGTGAGGAGCGGAAAGCCTTTGGAAAGATCAAAACGGATCTGCTTTCCGAATATCCCGTGCGTCGCCTTTCCGTGTCCGGCATCAACTTGCCGATCGCCGCAATCGATGATCTCTTGCATGAGAGCGAGATATTGTTGTTCGGGGTGTTTTTGCATAGCGGTTAGCGGTTAGCGGTTAGTTAATCTGATTCTCACTAAACGCTAAACACTATGTCACTTCTTCTTTGAAATGACCTTCGGCGGAATAAATCCCATAACATTATTCTTCGAGTAACGCCCATTCTCCTTGTAATTTTGTCGCGGTGGACTGGAAAGAGGTGAAAAGGTGAGCTGGGCGATAGCCATGCCGGGACGGAGAATTATCGGCACATTGTTGAGGTTGCAGAGCTCGAGTGCCACCTGCAAAAAATGCCCGGGGTTAATCAGGGCCGCGCTGTTGTGCACGAGAAGTCCAATGCGAGCAAGGGAGCTTTTGCCGTTTACTTCGATAAGATAATGGTCGGAGCCGAAATAATCTTTGGAATAGCCGAGGATGCTGACACCGGGGTGAAGCACGAACGCCTCTCCGTCTGCTACGCGGACATCATGCGTTTTGGGAAAGACCTTATTCGCGGGATCGATGAAGGATGACGTGTGAGAGTCGTTCACAAGGAAGTTGTTGCCGAGCAAGATGTCGTAGCTCGCCGGCTGCAGGCGCGCTTCGTCGAACGGCTCGATAGTAATCGCCTTCCGTTTTACTTCTTTTTTTATGTCAACATCACTCAAAAACATGGTTTTTGGAATATCGAAGCTCGAATATCGAATTTCGAAAAATAATTAAATGCTAAATATTGAATATTGAAACTTTTTTGAGATTAGAAATTTGGTATTCGGTATTATGTCACTATTCTATAATGAAAGTCCTGTCTGTTCCATAATATTCCGGCCAGTGCTCATTGTAATATTTGAACATTCGCTCCAGTCGATCCTGCGGCAACTCTGCACAACCGAGTTCCTGCATAAGCGACTGTAGTTCCTTCTTTACCTGCTTGGCCTCTCCCTCATCATCAACCATTCTTTCAAACTCGGCAAGATAGCCGTAGCCCGCATTCTTGTCCACCATGATGTGATTACTGCCAAGCTCATACTCTTCGCGTTCGCGCGACCATTTGGCCTGATAGGAGAGCCCCGCATCAATCAACCGCTGATTAAGAGTGTCAAAAGCGAGAGAAATCGGTTCTTCGAATTCGATTCGTGAGACACCATTTTCACTCGTATCGTCGCCAATCGAGGCTTTTAGGATGAACAATACTTTGCCGTCCGCGTCGCGCGTGCGGATTGAAAATCCACCTTTGGCGTTCGTAATAATCTTTGACAGCTCTTTCCTTTTTTCGGCGGATAAAAGAGGACCGATTGTCTTCTCAATAACGCCAAGATCACTCGGAGTATTGAAATAAAAATTGCGTTGTTTGTGTGGGGGAAGTGCCTTTAACGCGGGAAAAAGCTGCACCAATCGGCGCTTCAATTCACCCGCACGTTCCTCACTCCCGAGAAGGGACTTGATCTCGATCTCAAACATGGTACGAGGAAGTATATCCTATCGCCACTTCTCGAACAATTTCATTACCTCCTCGTCATGGTATGAAAGAAGGCACGCAATTTCTGAATCGGTGGCAAATTGTTACCAAGCACTTTTTACAAAAGTGCTCGGCCAATTTCACAGCCGGTTCAATTGTATGGCAAAAGAAAATGGCGCACAACATTTGTCGTGCGCCATCCGACCCAATCGTAGGAAAATCAGGATTGAGGTTTTGGGGAAAGGACAATTGCCTCGCGGAAGCCGAAGTTCGCACCCTCGTCGGCCGCGACGCCCCGGGAGAAGTACACCATGCGGCGGCCCGGGTAATAGTAACCGAACGCCACGTGGTCATCGGCCGGAAAAGTATTTTCCGGAAACCAACTGGCTGTGGTAGCGTCGTGGTCCAAGAATTTCTTTTCAAGCTTGTACAAGAGTCCTGTACCGATGCCGTATCCACGTAGGTGAAGCGGAAGCGTTTGACGGCCGCCGAACCAATGACGCGCGTATTTGGGCGGAAGTCCCATTGTCGCCGGAACGGGTTTGGCTGTGCGCTCAATAAGGTAGAGCTTGGAAACTTCGGCTGTTGCGCCAGTGAGGGCTTGTACATCCGTGCCCTCGTAGACCTGAAGTCCTTGCGCCTTGAGCGCTTTATCCACCATTTGCCGATTGGTTAATCCCGCCGGGTCAAAAACCGGAAGAACCTCCTTCCACGGAAGCCGTGTCGGAAGCGTGAACATCTTCCGCAGGTTGACCTTACTGCCGAAGTACTGGTCGGCAAATTGTTCCATGAGGCCGAGCCATTCAAAACAATCCGTCTCTTCAATTGGGTATCTGGTGAGTTCCACTGAAACCGCCTGAAGCGGAATTGCTCCAGGGAGCACGAAGCCACGTTGGAGCGCGGGAACGATTTCGCCCTTCTTTTGCCGATAATGGGTTATCTCTTCCAGGGAGAGAGCGCGTTCGATGTTCGGGGTGATTTCGTGACCAAGTAGCCACGCGTCCCGATTCAGAGTATTTCCGACTAAGGTTGTCTCACTCATGTGAGGTGTCCTTTCTTTTTGATGTTTGCCAATGAGCAGTCGAAATGGAGCGTAGGTGCGCCATGAAGCATTCCGTAATGAATTAGGACACTCGTAGTAGAGTGTCCCTATGAAAAAAGCAAAGGATTTGTCGCGTACCGAGCGACTAGAGATTGGCATACTGCTGGAGAAACGGTACTCACTCCGAGCGATTGCGCGGTCCCT
>CAZOIN010000075.1:0-1815 GCA_964579985.1 uncultured Candidatus Saccharibacteria bacterium | reverse complement strand
CAACCGATGACAAGCGCAGGCCTTCGAAGTTTATTTCGATATCGCCGAATGACATCAGGGATCGCAAAGGCGCGACCACACCGCTGGAGGCATACCTTTGGTACGGAAATGGCGCGTGCGGGGGTCTCCTACCCAGTCCTTCAAAAAATGATGGGGCACGCAGAGGGTAGCCCCGTTACGGCCGATTACATTAGTCTTTCGATGGCCGACATATCAACTGAGTACAAAAAAGCAATCGAGCGAACACAAACAAATTATGGAATCTAAAAAGTCCCTCCACAGACTGGCAAACACATACATTGAGGCCCATTACAGGCAAAGCCCCGAGGCGACACGCGTCCAAATTTATTTTTGTCTAAGAAAGTTTCACCGCTGGTTGGATCAAGAACAGCTGACATTTTCACATTTCGACCGGTCCCGATTTATCCAATTTGACAAAACGCTGATCGATTGGGGATTAAAGGCATCCAGTCGGAGGAATATACGACGACATCTTCAAAGGTATTGCGTATGGCTACACAAGAAACAGATTCTAAAAACTGACCCGCATCTAATCTTTCCCAGAATGAAGATTCGACAACCACTGAAAGTGGTACTTCCAAAAACAGCACATAGATTTCTCAGCTTAATGAAAACCCAGCACAAGCCAGCTACGGCGGATAGCTACAAGGGGTCACTGCGTAGTTTTTATCTCTTCATGAATCAGCACCACCTTACTTTAAAACGCCTGAGACGCTCTCACCTAGAAACATTTATGATCGAGCGGAAGAACAAGAAATTCTCCGAGTCCACACGAGCGAAGGACCTGATAAATACCCGCATGTATCTGCGTTGGCTCCATGAAAACGGAGCTTTCGAGTGTAATCCCGATCACCTCATAAGAAACAGAGATCTCCCGAAAACACCGGAGCGATTACCCAGATACCTTTCTCCTGACGTCGATATCGAACTCCAACGGAGACTTGCCAACTCAAACGATATTTACCATCTCGGTTTTTTCCTGATGCGACATACAGGAATCCGAGTCAGCGAACTGAGGGCACTTAAGTTTGACTGTATTTGGAAAAACACCGGCAACCAAGACTTCCTGAAGGTCGAAATTGGAAAGCTCAATGCCGAGCGTCTGATCCCTTTAGATAAAAAATATGTTGCGGTTATCCACAACATCCAAGAGAAGTCTAAACAGTACCGCCAAAATCCTGAACGACTTATTTACCAACCCTCCGGGAAGGAGCCCACCGCCGACGATTTTTTTGATGCCTTTAACGAAATATCAGACGGTATTAAGACCGAAAAGCCTATTACCACTCACCAGCTTCGCCACACCTACGCGACCCAAATGCTCAATGCCGGCATGAGCATGGTGGCCCTAAAAGAAATACTCGGGCACAAATCGTTCCGAATGACCGCCATTTACGCAAAGGTCCATTTGCAGACAGTAGTAGACGAGTACTTCGAGGCCTCCAAAGTCTACCATCAAAAATTTGTCCTCCCGAACATAGCTCTGGAGAAAAAAGACGATCCAGATCAGAGCTTATCAAACGTTATTCTGGAGATTAGAAGGAAAATGGAAACAAAAACCGCGAAGGAGAGACATGCACTCAATCTCATCGCCCGTCGGCTAAAGCGCGTCCAAAATGACCTGCAAGAACTAAAGACGTGCTAGGTAAACGCGCGAGTCTGTAATTTATTTTGTGTAAGTGACGAATGTTGCAGAGCATCTGTTGCTCAGTTGTCGACGAGTATTTAACCCTTCGTGAAATGAATGTCCATCTGTTTTTTGAAAAATCGAGGTTCTTTCTTGTGATTTTGCAG
>CAZOIN010000074.1:0-34196 GCA_964579985.1 uncultured Candidatus Saccharibacteria bacterium | reverse complement strand
TTCTTCTCGAGCGATTCGATGACGGAATTTACGAGTGCCCCCTTAGGAGAACCGGTTATCTTTTCAACCTCCGAGAGCGTAATCTTTTTATCCGGCGAAACTCCCATTGCTTTCTGGAGTATTCCCTGCGCATCGCGGTACGAGCCGTCAGCTAAGAGCGCCACAAGTTCCGCTGCCGCCGGCTCGATCGCGAATCCTTCTTTCTTGGAAATCCGTTCGGCAGTTTCCTTGAGGATTCTTTGCGACGGACGCTTGAAGGTAAAGGTCTGACAGCGGGAAATGATCGTCTCCGGCACTTTTTCAAGCTCTGTCGTCGCTAAAATGAAGACCACATGGGTTGGCGGCTCTTCAAGCGTCTTTAGGAGCGCGCTCCACGCCTCTTTGGTGAGCATATGCACCTCATCGATGATATAGACTTTGTACTTCGATTCGAACGGCACTGCGGTTACTCCTTCGCGCAGGAGCCTCATATCGTCGATACCGCGGTTGGACGCCGCGTCTATCTCATAGAGGTCGGTACTGCTCGTACCGAGCGCCTTCGCGAGGATGCGGGCGACGGAAGTCTTTCCCGTTCCGCGAGAACCGGAAAACAAATATGCGTGCGAAATACGCCCGAGTTTGATCGCGCCCTCGAGCGCTTCCACGACAGGCTCCTGTCCAAGCACTTCTTTAAAACTTTGCGGCCGATATTTTCGATATAGGACGGTTTCACTCATTGCGCATAGTATATCCCAGGTAGTAAAAGTAAAAAAGAAAACGAAGGCAGGAGGAATACTCCAGCCTTCGGTAAGATTAATTGGCGTGCCCCTTATGAAGCGAACAGAACGGCGCGCAGGGTAGGTTCTCCTTGTTTTTGGGCAACTTCACACTGCTGCCAAAAAGCAGAATGGGGCAACGCATCTCGTTTTTGAAAAAAATTAGAGATCGCATCATTTTCCATTCCCTGCTCACGCAGTAAACGTAGAGTAGTAGTGACCGCCAAAGGATGGTACAGAAAGACCGCCAATAAAAGACGATCAAGGTAGGTGACAGACGAAGCAATTCGAGAATGTCGGTATAATCCAGCGTCAATGTCGCTAATCATAGGGTATATAGGGGTTAAATTGTGGGGATCAAGGTGTTTAATTCATGCTACTACCTCCCAGAAATTACGCAAGAGGGATGTGGATAGTCAAATCCTTGAGGAAATCTCGAATGATCTCCTCCACCTCGGCAGCATTCTCTGCCTCCATGAGTTTTGCTCGCAATTCTTTCGCACCATCGAATCCTTCAACATACGCTTTGAAATGCTTTTTCATGATCGCAAAATTCTTGTGTTCGCCTAAGAGTTCCTCGAACAGTTTAGTGTGCTCCACCATTACCTTGAGTTTTCGACCCATTTTTTCCTCCGGTGAGTTATTCTCCAATTCGCGCGAATTGGCGAATAGATAGGGATTCCCGAAGATAGCGCGGCCGAGCATCACGCCGTTAGCTCCAGTGTCTTTCACCTTCTGATGAGCGTCCTCAAGATTTATTACGTCGCCGTTGCCCAAAATGAGCGTCTCGCTCTTAAGCTCGTTCCTTATCTCTACCGCGCGTTTGATCCGCTCCCATCTCGCCGGCACTTTAGACATTTCTTTTCGAGTACGCGCGTGTAATGTTATCGCGGCAGGATTTTCAGCGAGCAATTCGGGCAACCACTCTTCCAAAATATCCTTGTTATACCCAAGTCTTGTTTTTATGGAAACAGGGAGTCCAGAGCCTTCCTTCCCCGCTCGAATAAGTTCTCTCGCCAATCTCGGATTTTTTATGAGACAAGCACCGGCCCCTGATTTCTCGATGGAACGGTCGGGGCATCCCATGTTGATGTCGAGTCCGTCAAAGCCAAGTTCTTTCACCAGTTTAGCCGCTTCGTACATCTTTTCCGGGTTGCCGGAAAAAAGCTGGGCCAGGATCGGCCGTTCGCTTTCGGAATACATCAAGTCAACAAGAAGATTCTTTCTTCCCGCACTCATGAGCCCGTCCGCGGAAGTAAACTCGGTGAACATCACATCCGGTTTTCCGTACTTCGCGATGATCCGCCGAAACGCCGCGTCGGTGACATTCGCCATCGGCGCGAGTGCCATGATCGGTTTCTTCAATTTTTCCCAAAATCCATTATCCACGGAGTTACTCTACCGTGGCGGTGGCCGATTTGACAAGCTGGCTTTAAGTGCGATGATTCAACGAGAAAGAGAAGTTTCTATGAAAAAAACAAAATTCCAAAAGATTCCTGCTCGCATACATGCCGCCCTTGGCTATGCTCTCGTCGGTCTCGCATTTTCCGCGAGTGCCATCGGATTACTGCTCCTTGTTGCTGATTTGGCGCAGGATGCCGAGAAGAAGATGCATATACTTTTCGCTAGCGTCTTCTTATTCGCCTCAACTGGCGCTTCTTTCTTCATCGGCTGTGATTGGTCTAGGCGCTTGCTCAAAGGACGAATGATGAGATTCCAAGAATTGACGTGTCCGGGGACTGTACTGCCTCAAAGCCAAAGTTTCTTCCGCTTCCATGGCGCGCACGAGCTCGGGAACGGCTGGGCTGTCGCGACATTTCAGAAAATCACAAAAGTGCAACGCCTGACGGGCGTATCAGGGTGGGTGTCCATGCGGGATATCTTCTGTGTTTTGTCGAAGAAGGAGTGCCTTCCACAAAAGCCCTGTTTGGTCAAGCTCGACTTTGACCAGCAAGAGAACATGCTCGCCACAATAATCTCGGAGCAAGTGTCGGAAAGAAATTAGGCGAACGTGGGGATAGATGTCTAAAATCGGCGATGGATTTATCCATGCGCCGTTTTTCTTTGCGCCTTGCGGGCACTCATTCATAAAAAATCGGCTGGAAAGAGGTTACTCATTCCAACCGATTACGTTCCTTCGACGATCGCTACGCTCGGGTCTCTTGAGGAACTTGGGCCACTTGTGCCGCCCGAAACCCGGTAAGAAAACTATAGAACAAGGGTGAACCACCCACTACCCGCCTCCACTTGTGAGGACAATCTTTAATCGATTTACCCTCCCGATAAGCTTTTTCTCCGGCTTTGAGGGCTTTGCTGTGCTCCTCTAAATGAACGGTTGATTTACAGGGACCAACAGGGTGTTTTTTATTGACAGGCATATTCTTACGGTTCACTGTTTTTCTTGTTTTCTTCCTCCGCTTACATTAAGCAGAGGCAAACAAAAACGGTCGCTCGTGTCGAGCGCCCGTTTCTGTTTTCGTTAGGAGTAGCTCTAGAGCCTTTCTTTAACAAACGCAGGAACCGACTCTCGACTGGCGAGTGCCGTAAAAAAGAAGCCAAAGAAATAACTCATCG
Source organism: uncultured Candidatus Saccharibacteria bacterium (assembly GCA_964579985.1). Lineage (GTDB taxonomy): Bacteria > Patescibacteriota > Minisyncoccia > Phycocordibacterales > UBA10002 > UBA10002. The sequence continues at coordinate 30,867 of CAZOIN010000074.1, read as the reverse complement.
CTTTCATGTTGCGCTTCTATAGTACTTATCCCCACAAAAAGGTCAAGCGACCTAAAAATCAGGAAGCGAAGCGACCATGATTTTGGAAGTCCCGAGGCTTTGCGAGGGGCATGGTGTGGATAGGCGGGCTTTTGCGGTGCCCTTCAGGAAAAATCAGAAGCGGAAAACTCCACCTTCGATCCGGCCTCGATCTCGCCGCGGAGCATTTTTTCCGCGATCACCTGCTCGACTTTTTCTTGAATAGCTCGATTCATCGGACGCGCTCCAAATTTCGGATCCTGCCCGGCCGAGACGAGATAGTCGATAAGCGGCTCGGTGATGAGAAGCTCGAGTCCTTTTTCTTTTAGACGTTTGCCGAGCTTCTGGAGTTGCAGCCTCGCGATAACCCGGAGATGCTCTTGCCCTAGCGGATGGAACAGTACCACTCCGTCAAAGCGGTTGAGAAGCTCCGGCTTGAAGATCGCGCGTGTGATGATCTCCGTGATGACAATATCTTTATTCAACACCTTACCTTCCTGCGCCGTCTTCCAGATAAGATCACTGCCAGCATTGGAAGTTGCGATGATGAGGAGGTTGCGCGCGTTCACCCGTTTACCAGAAACATCGGTAAAGAAACCTTCGTCGAGTATTTGGAGAAAAAGGTCATGCACTTCCCTATTCGTTTTCTCGAACTCATCGAGAAGCAGGACTCCATAGGGATGCTCCCGAAGCAGCGAGGCGAGCACCCCCGCCTTTCCGCTTTCAAAGGTGCCGATAAGACGGCTTAACGCATCCTCGCTTTGAAATTCGGACATATCGAGACGTACGATGGTTTTTTCATCACCAAAGAAGGCCTGCGCAAGCGCCTTAGTGGTCTCGGTCTTTCCGACACCCGTTGGCCCGAGAAATAAGAACGAGCCTATGGGACGGTTCTCCGAACTGATGCCTGAACGGGCGCGCCTAAGCGCCCCTGAAATAGCCTTGACAGCTTCGTCCTGTCCGACGATCCGCTCATGCAAGATTTCTTCGAGCTTTAAGAGTTTTGTCCGTTCCTCGCCTTTCGCCTCAGAAACCGCGATACCGGTCTTTTGGGAAACAAGCTCGAGCACATCTTCACGAAGCACCACGCGCTTCCCAGCAGTTTTGATCTTCGGAACAAGTTCGAACAAAAGGTCTATGGCTTTATCCGGCATGACGCCCTCGAAGAAATACCGTTCCGCGCTCTCTGCCACCGCGCGCAGGGATGGATAGGTAAAGAGCACTCCCGCTCTCGCTTCGGCGCGCAGCGCCTCCTCTTCAAGAATGGGAATCGAACCTTGCACGCCCGCCTCCGTTATAAGCACGCGTTCAAAGCGCTCCCGTATTTTTGCGTTCGGCTCAAAGACCTGATGAAACGCGCCAAGCTCGACGATAGCTACGATCTGGATGTTCCTCGAGGTAAGGAAGGGATCGAGCAGGGCGAGCACATCGGAATTAAGGGCCTTGGCGCTCTCTACGCATTTCTCGAAATTATCGAATACGAAAATGATATTGCCCGCATGTGCGGCTTCGGAGAGAAGCCGGGTAAATTCGGTCTCAAAGAGAGCCTTTTCCTTCATCGCGGAAACGAACGGCGCTCCGTCAAATATAAAGATCTGTTTGTGCTCAAGCGGTGGAAGCACGGTTCCTGCGCTGATCTTGCGTGAAAGCCGTGCGAGTGGAGCGAGCTTTGGCACACCTTCCTCTCCCACCAAGAGGACATTTGATTCGCGCCCCCGTGAAAGAATACGCTCTATCTCTTCAGCCTCATGCTTCCCAAACGCTCCCGTACCTGCAGCAGAAAAAGCGGGATGAAGTGTGATGGGCCTTGCGTAGCGTGAGAGTAGCACGATTTCCCCATATCCCCAGTCCTTGCCGACCCCTGGAATCCGTCCGAGAGCATCTTTACTCCACCACCGTAAGTATCCCTTGTAGTCTCCTTCGATCCGCGACACCCAACCGGCGGCCCCGACAAAATCAGTTACCTCGATCCGATGCGAGGAAAGAAAATGTTGTAATCCTTCGTCATAGTGAAGGAGTCCCTGGGCAAAGTCATTCAGAGCTATGGGTTCCTCCAGCGGAGGTATCTCAAAGGTTCCGGCCGGAGGCTTTCGGTCTTTGAGGAAGGCAATGACCTCTTTGCTTCCTACCCCAAGACGAAGCATCGTCGCACTTCCGTATCGTGACATGAAAAAATCAACCACCGGTTCTTCCGCACCTGCCGTTACTACCGCCGCTACCTCATAACGAAGCACCGGTGGGTGCATTCCCATTTCCGGAAGGACGGTATCGTTATCCTTGAAATAAAACGAAGTGAAAAATGCGGACCAAAGCGCCGGAAAGAGCCAGAGTCCAAAGCTGACGAAGAATGCCGATTTAAAAAGCGGAAAGAACTTGAGCGCGAATGCTGACAGAGTCGGAAAGGTGGCGAAAAAAAACGGTATCGCTGGCACAAAGAAGAGCACAATCCAGAGCAGGAGCAGAGTCGCCGAAATAACGCGGAACCATTTTTCGGTTCTCTGCAGATGCCTACCGGAGATAAGCGTTTCGGTCTCGAGTGCTCCGTAATAAATGCCTGCCTCTTTTTGTAGTGTTTTGTAATCCATCCTCTTAAAATGCGACGAGCCCCGCTACGCCATTCAGGATACAACCAACGATAAGAAGCGGGAGGAACGGCCACAACGCAAAGAACACCAAAAAGGCAATCGAAAAGAGAACGAGCGCGAAGAGGCCGAAAAGTATGGTGCTTGCACGAACGAAGAATCCGATGAGTCGAAGCATCAGGTTGAGGATGATACTGCCGAGGAGCCCTCCTAGTTCTTTCTCGGCATGTTCTAGAATCCGATGCCATGGAGAAAAGAGTGTTTCCCACAAGATGCGGATGGAGAAAAAATTCCAGAGGAACCACGAAAAATTCTTGTAGAGACGGAGAAGGTCCATCCACGCGATCGTGTAGTGCCAAAAAAGGTAGCTAATAGGTAATTGTAGGAACGATGACATAGAGTACTCATTATATACCTAATTCCCGAATTTATTTTGGTTTGAAATAAATCTTGTTCCCATATCGAAGATCAATATAGGCGACTGAAAGTGTCCCATTCCTCTTCGAAAAGAGGTCGTCCTGCTCCATCAGCGTCTTCAGATTGATGAGTGCGAGGTTGTATCCATCCTCTCGAAGGAGGAGCCGCGCCCCCCCGCGAAGTACTATCTCGAGCTCATCCTGTTCCTTGAAAAGCGCTTTTTCGGGATTAAGTTCCATGTCTTCCAGTTTTTTTAGGAAAAGGAGCAACGCTCCGAGCTTTTCGTGTTCAATCGTCTCGGTACCTAGAGGCGAACTGGTCGCTCTTTTTTCAAGATGATAGTACATTTGTTCCGTACCAGTATCTGCGGGCGCGAACACAAAGCCTGTCTTATCGATAAAAAAACAATCCCACTCTGAGGTGCACCAGAGTGCCTGCGGCTCCCGCTCATGGACAAAGACGCGGAGCGTGGAAAGGTTACGAAGCGAGATCGAGACGCCGGAAAACGTGGGAAATTTCTTCAGAAGAGATTCCTTCAGTGTGGCCTTTGGATAAAGGAGCGTGTGTGACTTCGGGATAAATCCGAAGAGTGCTCCCGATATTCCCTCGAGCATCGTGCTTCGTATCTCCTCCTCCGATACTCGCATGGAGCCGATCACTTCGATACTGGTGATCCGAAATTCCGGACGGGAAAATCCATAGGCGATCCCTCCCACGGCCGCGAGAAATAGAAACGAGAGCAAAAGGATTTTTCTACTTTTTTTTCGACGCTCTTTCCGCGCGGAACGAGGAGAACGAAGGACTTTATGACGGACCATACTGAAATACTTATAACTAATGACTTATGCTGGATAACTGAATCACCAAAATACAGTCCTACGTCATTCAGTTATTCAGTTATTCAGTAATGCGTTATCGGTCATTCAGTTTTTCGGCGTAATAATTTCCTTCCCCACATATTTTTGAAGTACTTCCGGCACCCTTATCGATCCGTCAGGCTGTTGATAATTCTCAACGAGAGGCACCAAAATGCGAGGAGTGGCGAGCGCCGTATTATTGAGCGAGTGCGCAAAATGCGTCTTCCCTTCGATATCTTTGTAGCGGAGGTTTAGACGTCGTGTCTGGAAATCATGGAAATACGAAGAAGAATGAGTTTCCCGATAGGCTCTCTCCGACGGAACCCACGTTTCAATGTCATACTTCTTCACTTGACCGAGTCCTAGGTCGGCTCCGCAGTTGATGACGACACGATACGGGAGCTTGAGTGCCCGCAAAAGTCCTTCGGCGTTCTCCGTGAGCTCCTCGTGAAATTTTACCGATAGTTCGTGGTTCGCTTCACAAATCACCACCTGCTCAAGTTTGAAGAATTCATGCACGCGGATGAGTCCCTTGGTGTCCTTGCCATAGCTTCCCGCTTCGCGGCGAAAACACGGAGAAAAGGCGAGGATTTTCTTTGGCAGTTCTTCTTTCTTAAGGATCGTCTCGGAAAAATACGACATAGCCGCTACTTCAGCGGTGCCCGCAAGGTAATCCCCGTCCTGTGTCTTATAGAGATCATCTTCCCCTTGGGGGAGATATCCGGTGCCGAGAAGCGTTTGCCTTCGCACCAGTGAAGGCGCCATCATGAATGTAAATCCTTTATTTACAAAATGCTCAAGCGTGAATTGCCAAAGCCCGAAGGTAAGGAGTGCTCCTTCATTTTTCAAAAAATATCCCCGGAATCCCGCCACGTCCCCCCCGCGTACGAAATCGACAAGGTTGCAGGCCTCCATAAGCTCCATGTGGTTCTTGGGCGGAGTCGAAAATTCCGGAATAGTGCCCCACGTTCTCACTTCTTTATTATCTTTGTCGCTCTCCCCATTCGGAACCGAGATGTCGGGAATGTTCGGGACCTGTAGCATGAGCGCCTGCCATTTTTGCATGATCTCTTTCAGTTTCGCCTCTTCTTCTTCGAGGCCGCCTTTTTGCGTACGAAGTTCTTCAACTAAAAGTTGCCTTCGCTCGGGAATAGACGTATGCCCAACTTGCGTACTCTTGAGGTTATGCTCGGAGCGCTTTTGCTCCACCAGCGTTAGCAGGGTGCGACGCTCATCGTCAAGTTTGAGCAGCTCATCTACATTAAAATTGACGCGCTTTTTCTCTGCCGCCATTGTGATAAGGTCTTTGTTCTCTCGGATGAATTTGATATCCAACATATAAATACCAATCAACTAATCTGGTACCAATCTACAAATACCTGCGAATAAGAAATACCACTTTTTTCGTCCCTCTTTCTTTGGGAAACTTGTCTCGGTATTGAGTACTTAATAGGTAGTATATAGATAAGGAGGCATTTCGGGAATGTGCACAACAAAAAAGCGAACCGCGCGGTTCGCCGTGTGGAGAACTTGGTAAGCGTTTTTAGCCTAGCACTTGCTTGTAAATTGCGACGCGGATTCGGTTATATCCCAGCCTCCGCAGTTTTGCCACTCTTGTTTCTCCTGACCTGATGACTTTTTCTGACCTGAAGAAACCTCTGACCTTGTTCTTTGCGATTTCCAGCACCAGTTCCTTCAAGCTTGGCCGCTAATCGGTTCAAACGGCCTTCCGAACGTTGAAGAGAGACCATCAGTTTGTCACCCATCGTATCCTTTCCGCACTTTGAAAATAAAAGTGCTACAATTGTTTACACCATATTATCATGAACAGCAAACTTAAGGAATTAAAACCTGAACAATTCCCCCGCCGACTTCAGGAAATTACCGACCCGCCGAAGAAACTGTACCTCTCGGGCGCACTGCCGCCGGAGGGGTACAAATGGCTGACGGTAGTGGGTTCACGTAAATACTCGAACTATGGAAAGGAAGCGGTCGAAATGCTCATTGCCGGATTGCAAGGGTATCCCATTGTCATCATCTCCGGTTTGGCGCTTGGGATTGACGCCCTCGCGCATCGCGCCGCGCTTAATGCAAAACTTCCGACGGTCGCCGTGCCCGGTTCGGGTCTCGACCCAAAAGTCCTCTACCCTTCCACCAACCGAAATCTTGCGGGCGATATACTGAAAGCTGGAGGCGCGCTACTTTCGGAATTTGAACAGAACTTTCAGGCGACCACCTGGAGTTTTCCGCAGCGGAATCGAATCCTCGCTGGACTGTCCGACGCGGTGCTCGTCGTGGAAGCCGAACAAAAAAGCGGTGCGCTGATCACATCGAAATTCGCGACCGAATACAATCGCGACGTGTTCACCATTCCCGGTTCCATTTTCTCATCGTCGTCCGCCGGGCCTCATATGCTGATAAAACTTGGCGCAACGCCGATCACATCGCCTGCAGATCTTCGAGAGGCGCTGGGATTTAAGGCAGGCGATAAAGTAGAGCGCGATTATTCCGACTGTACGCTCGAAGAAAGAAAGGTCATCGCGCTTCTACAGACGCCGCTCTCGCGCGACGATCTTTTCGATTCGCTGGGCTTGCCGACCGGTCAAGCGAACGCCCTTCTTTCCCTTATGGAGCTCAAAGGTCTTATCAAAGAAAGTAGCGGAGAGATTCACCTGGCATAAGGAAACCCGCCGTTGCTACAGCGGGTTTTTCGATACCGGAAGATTACATTGTTCCGGCAAGACGATTCAGATTCTGGATGAGCGCGGCTACGGTAGGACCCGGACCTGCGCCGACGCCTTCAATATACGAAGTTCCGTGGGCTCCGCCGGGACCCTCGATAGTGAACGCGGCGTTTAGTGCTCCCGGGATTTTCATGCGAGCGTACGGCTCCTGACTCACCAGCTTAAATCCCGCCGAGATCGATAACTTATTTCCTTCGGCAACGATCGTATGCGTAAACCCGCCGATAACATCCTCATCCGGTGCGTCTCCGGAGAAAATGGAGACGATATAGCGGCGATCTCGACTTCGAAAAAGTCTCTGTAGTGCTTCTTCACCCAGATGCCGTACAACCCAGTCCTGCATCATCATGCGGGGCACTGACAATAATCTGCAGTAATTTATGAGGATACTGGTTTTAAACATCGTGTCGTTCACTTCTCCAGCAAAAAACGGAGCGAACTTGCCCTTTTGCTTAATCGGTTCCGCGAGTCCGCGACGACGCACTTCTTCCATGGCCGCAGAAGGAGAATTTCCACCCTCTGCAAGTTCGAACATGAAGCAATTCATTGATGCGTTGATCACGAAATGCATCTCTACGGCAAGTTTTGGATTGATGCGATTGCGCAAATGTTGAAGTATCCCGCTGTTGCCGCCAACCGTTGCGTCAAGACCGAGGATCGGTCGCTCTGCCGTGGCGTACGGATACAGGTCGAGATAATTCGCCAAAGCGCGTTTCGCGCAGGTGATGACGATCTTTCCCTGCTTTAATGCCGGGAGCATGTAGCCATATTCCAGCACGCCGTTATCAGCCGCTGAAAGAGCGAGGCACACAACCGAGACCTCACTGAGGATTCGTTCGTACTCTTGAAGCTCTCCGACCCATCCTTCCAATTCTCCAGCGTGGAGCCTGAATATTCCTCGTGACGTAAGGACGTAGGCGACTTCCCATCCATTTTGTAAAAGAGCCTGACACAGCGGGCGACCGATCATTCCGAAACCGACAACTAGCGCTTGTTTGTTCATATAAGACCTTTCTGTGTTGATTCAAAACCATACTAAAGGAAGACGCGAGGTTTGTACACAAATTTGCATTTGAAATTCTTTTCGTGCCCCCGTCAGAAATCTTCAGTTCATGCACCTTTTCTTGCTTCTCAAATAAATCTGTGCAACTCTTACACCTGTCACCCGATCTGATTCTGTAGAATTTTTAGCAGGGTAAACAATACTCACTGTCAATGTCGCACAAACTACTCATCGTCGAGTCGCCCTCAAAGGCCAAGACAATCGGAAAATATTTAGGGGAAGACTACGTCGTCAAGGCGTCCATAGGACATGTGCGCGACCTTCCCAAAAGCAACAAGAACGCCCTCGACATCGAAGGCGGTTTTATCCCGCACTACGAGGTTGTGAATAGGAAGGAAGAGGTGGTTGCGGAGATTACTGCGGCCGCAAAGAAGGCGGATGAAATCATTCTGGCGACTGACCCCGATCGCGAAGGCGAGGCCATTGCCTGGCACCTTGCCGAGATCATCAAAGAAAAGCTGGGCAAGAACCATCCACCCATTAGGCGCGCGGTGTATCACGAGATCACCAAAGAGGCCGTGGAAGAAGCGATCAAGCATCCGCGTGATATAGATCAGAATCTTCGCCGCGCTCAAGAAGCTCGTCGTGTACTCGACCGTCTGGTCGGCTATGACCTTTCAGGCATCATTTGGAAAAAGGTGCGCTATGGCCTTTCGGCCGGCCGCGTGCAATCGCCCGCGCTCCGCATACTCGCGGAACGCGAACGGGAAATCAGAGGCTTTAAGCCGGAAATCTTTTGGGTGATCACCGCCGACACCGAAACCAAAAAGAAAGAAAAGCTCCTGCTCACCTGCAGCGAAGAACCGCGCGATAAAAAAGTTGTTGAAAAAATCGTTGAAGCGGGAAACAGGGGAAGCTGGAGCGTGACGGACCTCACCGAGACCAGCGTCAAGCGCTCGCCGAAGGCGCCTTTCATCACGTCTACGCTTCAACAGGTCGCTTCTACTCGTCTTAATTTCTCACCGAGACGCACCATGGGTGTCGCTCAAAAACTCTACGAAGCCGGACTCATTACCTACATGCGCACCGACTCTACCAATCTCGCCGAATCCGCCAAGAGGCAGATCGCATCGGTTATTGAAAAGAAATTTGGAAAAGAATTCGTCTCGCTCCGCGCGTATGCCGGCAAAGTGAAGAACGCGCAGGAAGCGCATGAAGCCATCCGTCCGACAAACCTTTCGAAAGAAAACGCCGGTATCAACCCTGAACAGAAAAGACTTTACGAGCTTATCTGGAAACGCACGGTGTCCTCGCAGATGCCCGATGCCGAGATGCTTCGCACCAAGATCACGGCGAATGTCGCGGGGGGAGCGATTCCTAACTTTTCCGCACATGGGGTGCGTCTTACCTACCAAGGATGGCTTCTCGCCGATCCCGAGGCGCGTGGCGAGGATGTCGAGCTTCCGAAGGTGGCAAAGAGCGATCCACTTAAGCTTCTTAACCTTGGAACCGAGGAAAAGCAAACTCAGCCGCTGCCCCGCTACAGCGAAGCGGGCCTTATCAAGGAGCTCGAAAAGCGCGGCATCGGCCGGCCTTCCACATATGCTTCTATCATGGAAACGCTCGTTGATCGAGAATATGTCACGCGCGAAAATCGTTCCCTTAAGCCGACCGACACGGGGTTGGTAGTGAGCGGATTCCTCGAAGAGCACTTCGCTTCCTATATCAGCGACACCTTTACCGCGGACATGGAAGACAAACTTGACGATATCGCCTTAGGCACGCGCGAATATGAAAAAACGCTCAAAGATTTCTACACCCCGTTCCGCAAAGATGTGAAGTCGAAAGAAAAACTCGACAAGGCAACGACCCTTGGTGAAGCGCCGAAAGAATTCAAGTGCCCGCTTTGCGGCGCGGGAATGGTGTGGAAACTTGGTCGGGGTGGAAAATTCCTTTCCTGCGCACGCTTTCCAGACTGCATAGGCGCGCTCACCGCCGAAGGCCTTGAGATAAAGCCCGACGAACCCATTGGAAAGTATCCGCAAACCGGAGAGGATGTGTATCTGCTTAATGGACGATTCGGCTTTTATGTCCAGGTGGGAAAAGTTGCTAAACCGAATCCAAAGGATTCGGTTGCCCGGTCCGCCAAAGGCGGACCTAGGGAAAAAGGGACGGCCAAGAAAGAGGGTCTGCCAGCTTCCGGAAAACCCCGCCGCGCGAGCGTTCCACGTGCTTTTGACGTTTCCAAACTAACGCTTGTGGACGCGCTTCGGTTCCTCTCGCTCCCGCGCGTGCTCGGAGTTCACCCCACTACCGGCAAGGAGATTAGTGCGAATATGGGCCGCTTCGGACCGTACATCGTGCATGACGGCGACTTCCGTTCAATCAAGCCACCCGACGATGTGTATACCGTAGAGCTTCCCCGCGCCCTTGAAATGCTTGCGCAAGAAAAAAAGACTCGCGGCTTCAAGAAGAAAAAAGCTCTCTAGTCTCTAACCTCCACCTTGCTCCCGCAGACCGAGCATCAGATCCTCGGAGCTCCGAGGATCTGATGCTCGGAGTATTGAGTTTTGTTTTTCGCAAAGGTTTAGTAGTATGGCTCTATGATTGCAGGTGACATCACCGACTTAATGAGGAATCCGTCCGAGAAGGATCTTGCCCTGATCGGCAAGGCCTATACATTCGCAGAAACCGCGCACAAAGATCACAAACGCTATTCGGGCGAAGCGTACTTTATCCACCTTTTTGAAACGGCAAAGCTCATAGCTGAACTCGGTGCTGACGCTGCCGCGATTGCTACCGGACTCCTCCATGATTGCATCGAAGACGTGAATATCCAACCGGAAATGATACGGGAGGAATTTGGAGACGATGTGCTCATGCTGGTCGAGGGCGTTACCAAGCTCGGACACCTCCGCTATCGCGGCGTAGATCGCTACTCGGAGAGCATGCGGCGTCTATTCATCGCGAGCTCTAAGGACCTCCGCGTTCTCATCATCAAACTCTGCGATCGACTCCACAACATGCGGACACTGCAGCATGTGCCAAAAGTAAAACAGCTCCGCATCGCCAAAGAAACGCTTGAGATCTACGCGCCTATCGCCTATCGTCTTGGTATCCGCAAAATAAACCGTGAACTTGAAGAGCTTTCCTTCCCGTTCGCGTATCCAGAAGAATTCGAGCGCGTGAAAAATCTGGTGAGTGAAAAGAAACGAGAGCTTCTGAAAAAACTGGATAAGTTCCACAAATCACTGCTCCGGGGCCTGATGCGTCAGAGTGTGCCGATCATTTCGACGAATGAGCGGCTAAAAGGACACTATAGCCTCTACGCGAAGCTTCGGAACCGAGATTGGGATTTCGAGAAGATTTACGACATTCTCGCCATACGAATTATGGTAAGGAGTGTCGAGGACTGCTACCTTGCGCTCGGAGCCATTCACGGCATCTGGCGTCCGCTTCCCGGACGCATCAAAGACTATATCGCCTTTCCCAAACCCAACGGCTATCGCTCGCTTCACACGACTGTCTTTACCGGCGACGGAGGCGTTGTCGAGATCCAGATCAGAACCGAAGAAATGCACCGTGAGTCGGAATATGGTGCCGCACTCCATGCCGACTACAAAGAGCAGGAAAAAATGGAAAAGCGTGGGCGGAAAAAGGGGTTGTTTAGCTCTCTTATGTCTATGTCGTGGCGCGGCATAAGCCGATCGGAGAAAGGGAAATCGGTTCTCCACGTCGAAGATGTGGGGAGCGGCGTTCCGGCGTGGGTACGGGAGCTCGGCGATCTTGATTCGACGATGGGAGAACAAGAATTCTGGGAACATCTCCGAGAAGACTTTTTCAAGAACCGCATTTTTATCTTTACGCCCAAAGGGGACGTCGTGGACCTTCCCACTAATTCCTCTCCCATTGATTTTGCCTACGCGATCCATTCGGACATCGGAGACCACCTTGTAGGGGCAAAGGTGAATGGGAAGCTCGTATCGATCGATACGAGTTTGCACAATGGCGATATCGTGGAGATCCTTACTAAGAGCGGAGCGCGCCCTACGTCAAAATGGGTCAGTATTGCAAAAACAAGTGTCGCAAAAAAACATATACGCAATGCTCTGCAGAAGCTTAAGCTATAATGCGAATATTCGAGTGAGAACGAATCAACGAATAACTACGAATAAGAATGAGGCCTTCTGATTCGCAATTATTCGGATATTTGAATGAATTCGTTGATTCGCATTATATGCTGAAATTCTTGACGGAGTAGAGGTCTTCGTTTTCTTCCGCGGCTTTTTCCTGCGGAGCGCGGTCGTCGAGCGTTTCGGCCCCTCCTCCCTCTTCAGCAGGGGGAGTAAGGGGAGTGCTCTCCACTTGCACCGGAGCCGCCGCATCAACTGATGCGATATGCCGGTCGAGCATTTCACTCGGGTTCTTCGTCTTGTTCGTCTCCATGAGTCCGAGCAACATGCGCAGGTCTTCGTTCGAGAAAAAATCAATGAGTATCTTGCCCCCGGCTTCGGTTCGCTCGATCTTTACGCGCGTCCCAAGTTGCTCGCGCAACTTTTCCTCGAGCGCCACGAGTTCCGGATCAACTATGAATTCCTTTTTGCGCGCGCGATCATAGGCGATGCGCCGCGCGATGCCTTCTGCTTCGCGAACCGTCACCTTTTTGTACATGATCTCCTTGAAGAGCGTAGATTGCTCCTGTGGCCGAGTAGCGAGCATCAGGAGCGGGCGCGTATGACCCTCATTGATCTTCCCCGCAGCAAGCGCGGCGAGCATCTCCTCGGGAAGATCGAGGATGCGGAGTGTATTCGAGACGTATTCACGACTCTTCCCCACTTTTTTCCCGATCTCCGCGTGTTTAAAACCGAATTCATCGACGAGACGCCTAAACGCGCGTGCGCGGTCGACGGAATTCAGGTCCTCGCGCTGAAGGTTTTCGATAATCGCAAGTTCAAGCTTCTCACGATCGTTTTCTTCACCCTGCCGTATGAGCACCGGTACCTGCCCGATCCCTGCGAGGCGGGTCGCCCGAAGACGACGTTCTCCTGAAATAAGCTCGTATTCCGTCGCAAGGCCTCCGTCCTCTTTCTGAATCTCCTTTCGAGTTACGACAAGCGGCTGGAGCACGCCATACATGCGGATAGATTCGGCAAGCTCGGAGAGTTTCCCCTCATCAAATTCACGCCGAGGCTGATACGGGTTGGGCTTAATCTTCTCGACATCCACCCAAAATACGGCATTGTTTACAAATTGCGAGGGCATATCAATAAAGTACCAATCTGCTAATGAAAACTAATCTACGAATACCTACAAATCCGAAGCCTCCCATCTTCCTCCTCCCCTCAGTTGAGGGGAGTCCGCCAGCTGGCGGATAGGAGGGGTGGTGTTTAAATAATTGAGTTAATTGTATCACACGAGAAATTCGTGCAAAGTTCATTTGCTGTGCACTGCTTTTTGTTGTAAATTGTGTGGACGCCGGGGTGGCGAAATTGGTAACCGCACACGACTCAAAATCGTGCACCGAAAGGTTTGAGAGTTCGAGTCTCTCCCCCGGCATTGAGCGAAGCGAGATGGGGAGAGGAAGCGTGAGATGCTTCCGTGTGAGACGTGAAGCCCGATTGAGCTTTTTCTAGGGTATCCGCACGAACAGAAAAACCAATTGGGGTACTGAACATGTAATGTTGAGGTCCCGCCTTCGGTATAATTCTCCATTACAGTTGCTCTGTTTTGTTACGTGCGGTCGCATGTATATTCTTTAGTTCATCCAGTGAGAACTGAACCGTTTCACAATTTAGTATCCCTTCTTGCTTAAACTCATCCTCTAAAAATTTAACCATGTAATCTTCGTGTCCGAATCCTAAAATCTTGATCTGTTTGTCCTCTTTGGGTATTGCCTTTTTATCAGCCCACTTGATAAGACGTAGCATATTTCTAAATTTCGTACGATAAAAATCCTCTGCAGTTTCAATACCAGGAAAAATCTTACTTATTTCCTCCGAGTGAGCGGCGAAATTCGCTCCCCATGAACCTTTGTTGTTCCCGTCAATAATTTTTCTCGCTTCCCGCCACTTCTGTTTAAATGCATCGTCTACATTTCCCCAATTTACCTTCGGTTCCGATGAACCGAAAACCTGAAACCGTAGGGTGTTTTCAGAATTAAGTGATAGTGTCTCTAGAATTCTCAGTTCCCCCTCACCCTCTTTTTCCGCAAGAGGGCTTCTACTATGTTCCGGCCGGATGATTTCAAAGCCTCTTGATTTAGCCTCCCGCCTATATATGTTCGCGGTTCCTATTGCGCGAGCTTCGTTGCTGGTAACAAAAAATAATTGGTCGGTTTTCGGGTTCAGGCGACCAAAAAATTCTTTCGCTTTTTCAACTGCCATTTTAATTCCGGCTTCAGTCAAATCCGATTCTTCCTGCTGAGTATGTTCAAAAGGAGCTTGGGGGTTCCCTCCTTTCATTGTTTTTTCATACTCTGCATAACTTGACTTGCTATGTCGTGTAAAGAAAAACTCTGGTTCTGACATATATTTTGGGTTTAGCGACTAATTATTTTAGGTAATTATACCCTTATTCGCATCCACCTCCACCATATCACCGTCCTTTAGCAATTTTTGTGCCAAGCCACCACTATTAGTGTTCAAAAGAAACGAAGAAGGTCAGCGCGGCTAAATCCAGCCTCCCGAAGAATCGAAAGTAGGGTCCCCTTTGGGAGATCACGAGTATGTTTCGGCACAACGGCCCGCCTCCGGCTCGCGTGGTGATAAAAAATGAAGTGACTTCCACTCGTATGATCAAGTACAAAACTATTCGCTTCAAGAAAACGAACTAATTTCTTTGCCGATATCACTGGCAGTTTAGGCATAGGTCACATCGAGAGACGAAACGTACGTGTCTTCGTCGGATGGAATTTGTTCGCCATGTTTCTTCAAACTTTGAATGTACCCGTAAATAGCATCCCCTGCCATTCGTTTCGCTTCCGTAAGCGTTTTCCCATACGTAACACAACCAGGTAAAGCAGGTACCACAACGGTAAAGCCACCTTCCTTTTCGGGGGTAACGATGATGTTGTAATGATAATTGTTCTTACTAACTTTCATACTCCGAAATGGTATCATGTTTTATGCTTTTCTCAAAATCCTCACCACCCCCTCATTTGCATCCACCTCCACCATATCCCCGTCCTTCAGAACTTTGGTGGCGATTTTCGTGCCGATGATGCAGGGTTTTCTCATCTCGCGGGCAACGATGGCGGCATGACAAGTTATACCGCCAATATCTGTAACGATAGCCCTTGCGACCTTCATTAGGGGTACATAACTCGGATCAGTCATTCGGGTAACTAATATTTCTCCCTCTTGAAATTTTTTCGCATCCTTTATATCCAATATTACCTTTATATTTCCTTTTACTTTACCCGGATAAGCCAACTGGCCTTTTAATTCTTCAGTGTCGAGAGTTTCCGGTAATCGATCAAAGACGTATTTTAGCTTTTTCTCCGCAGATGTACCTGTATATTTTTTTGAAATCCCGTTTTCAAACCATATAAGTACTCTTTCATACTCGTCATTTATTTTTTCTACGTTTACAATTTTAAATAATTTCGGTACTTCAGAGGGGATGACTATTCTCATTTGATTGATCGATAAACCTACTCGTTTGCCGATTTCTTTCATCATCTTTTCTGCCAAGAAATATGTCAATGAATGAGCATCGACTCTGCGCGCTTTAGCTTCGAGTATCTTTCGAAGTAAGACTACAAATAGTCGATCCCTAGATAAGATTTCATTAAGAATCTCTTTTTGTTGCTGTAATAGTTTTCTTTTGATTTCTATTTTTTCTTCAATTTCTTTAACAAAATGGGATCTTGTCTTGATTGCATTTTTAAACATCTCTTCAAAATATCTGTACGAAAGAGCTGGGCCAGCCCATCCAAAAGTCATCCACATATACATATGCCAATGCGCCTGTATTTTTTGCTTGGCAACTGAATCTAGATTCTTATACTGTTTAAGCAGTGTTAGGAAGTCAAATTGCTCTTTTTCACTCTTTGACTCAAAAGTCGATGTTGTAAGAATAGTAAATAATTCTTGAGCTCTTCCTATGCCATATTTTTCTTCTAGTATTGATTTTACGTGTTCTGATAAATAATTGTTATCTAATTCCAAAAGGTTGGGAATTTGTCCGTTTCTCCATAAAGGCTCGTCGAAGCTAAACAGCAATCTATGGTGTCTAATGAGTTCCTTATCAGAGAGACTTGAAAAATCAGTACCTTTCCATTTTTCACCGAGCTCAAAAATTTCTTCTGCCGCTGTATTTATTTTTTCTAAAACTGATGCTAAGAGGTTGGAATCTTTTTTAACCTTTTCAAATAACTTTCTTCCTTCTTCCTCATACTCTCTTCTGACAAAGTAATAAGCCGACGTCCCCTTTGAGTACGTTACGACCAGTTTGGCTATAGAGAGCCCATATTCTTTAAAATCCTGTTGCCACGCAAACATTGGGTGTATTACTTGATACCAATACAATCCCGGCCAAATCCACGCCATCCATTCTTCAGTCCGCTCATTGCTGGACCCGATGAGGGACGGCTTCTCTGAGGAAAGAGTGGTAATCGGACGGCTTTGGAGGATATAAAACTTGCCTTTGGCGAACGCCCATTCGATATCGGAGGGGAAGCCGTAATGATTTTCGATATGGAGAACCAGTTCAGAAAGCTCAAGAATTTGCTCATCGGATAATTTCTGTGTACCGCCGTGCTCTTTCGAAATACCCTTCCACTCATTTCCTCCCTTCTGCTCCACTTTACCCAAGTAAAGTGAAGCTCTATAGAGGCCCCGTTCTTGCTCCGAGATGTTTTTGTCAATAATCCGACGAGGAGTTTTCTCGACTACGTAGCTGTCAGGCGTAATCTGGCCAGAAACAATTGCTTCGCCAAGGCCAAAACCGGCCTCAATAATCAGTTGGTTCCTATCCTCGGTGACTGGATGCACCGAAAAGGCAATGCCAGAAACCTCCGACTCAACCATTTTCTGCACCACTACCGCCACGGAGATTTTTGTTTTGTGTAAACCCTTTTCGAAGCGATAAAAAATAGCGCGGGGGGTTAAAAGGGATGCCCAGCATCTTTGCACATTGTGTAAGAGTTCTTTTTCAGTGGTATTAAGAAAACTATCAAGCTGTCCCGCCCATGCGGCAGTCGCGCCATCCTCGGCTGTGGCGGAAGAACGCACCGCAACAAATTTTGCATTAAGTTTCTTGAACTGGGCTTTGATCTCGTCTGCAATATCTTTGGGCATTTTTGCTTCAAGAATGAGTGCCTCTATCTTCTCCGACGCTCCTTCAACAGTGTGTATTTCACGATGATTAACCGTATGAAGTATCGCGTCAATTTCCACGTTAAGATCGGTCTCTTCAAGAAACCGCTCAAACGCATCCGCAAGCAATACAAACCCCGGTGGTACGGGAATGCCTGCATTCGTCATTTCTCCAAGTGACGCACCCTTTCCGCCCGCACTGTTCGGGTCGTTTTTATCTATCTTTTGAAAAATCTTCGTGAACATACTCTCTATTATCTATTCTGATATTCTTGAGAATACCAGAATAGACGTAACTTATAACGTGTGCTGTAAAACGCGCATTGAAAATGGCAAGAAGTAATCCCCGAGCTCGTTTTTATTCACCTCGAGAAGGCGTCTTTCCGAAAGCGCGTCAACAATAATAGCGCGCAGTATCTCGACCTCCCCTGTCCTTTCCGTAAGTTCGTTATGAACAAGTAACTCCGCAATGATCGATTGCGCTCGTCCCGAAGCGGATAGTGCCAACTGTTTCTCCCCTCTCTCGAGGTGTGAGAAAAGCTGTGCCATATCGCTTCCTAAATTGGCCATGAGAAATGCAGGAGTTCGTGCTTTCATATAATGAGTTTTCGTATTACCTCTTCCATTCTTCTTTTCAGCTTTTCATCCTGGACTTCGATCTTGCGGTTATTCTGGGCAGGTCGGATGTTAATGAGAGAGGTATACTCGATGCGATTTTCATCCGGGTAGAAGTTAAAACCCCATACCATATCTTGTCGCGACCCACTACCAAGAATCAGATGATTGGCGTCTATGTGCCATTCACCGCCAAGCGCGATAATTTCCTGTTCTATGTCAACCACACCTTTTACCATATCAATATAAAATTCTTCGGCGATCTCTTTTGCCTCTGCTCGGGTAATCGGCTTCTCTATAATTCGAATAATCATCCTTACTATAGTATGCTAAAAAACAAACCATGAAAAGTATGAGTCTTCTCCAATGTTAAAAACACCCCTAAAGGGCAGAACAGTCTATTCCATTATTCGCGCGACTAATGGAATAGATGCGCGGACCGTAGGGGGATTCCCGCGAAAAATGCTGGTGATCGTTGGGCCGACGGCTGTGGGCAAAAGCTCGCTCGCGGTTTCGCTTGCCAAAAGATACCACGGCGAAGTCATTTCCGCCGACTCAAGGCAGGTGTACACAAACCTTGATATTGGTACGGGCAAGATCATTAAGAAAGAAATGCAGGGTGTCTCCCACCATTTGCTTGATGTCGCTGACCCGAAAAAGCAGTTTAGTGTTGCCAAATATCAAAAGCTGGCAAGGGTAAAGCTTGAGCAGATTTTCTCAAGAGGTAAACTTCCCATCATTGTTGGGGGAACCGGTCTGTATATTCAGGCTATCGTGAACGATGTGGTATTCCCCGAAGTCCCGCCGAATCACAATTTGCGAAAGAGGCTCGAAAAGAAAACGAAAGTGGAGCTTTTTTCCATGCTCAAAAAGCTCGATGCAAGGCGCGCCAAAACTATTGATGCACTAAATCCTCGCCGATTAATACGGGCAATCGAGATAGCCGTGGCACTCGGAAAAATCCCGCCATACCCAAATGCTCCGCGAGAAGATATTGACGTGCTTTTTATCGGTCTTACCCTCTCTCCTGATGAAGTGAAAAGAAAAATAGCTATTCGCCTATTCGCGCGAATTGGAGAACAGATGATTGAGGAGGTTCGAAGGCTACACAGGAGAGGCTTATCCTGGAAGCGAATGGAGGAGCTCGGACTGGAGTATCGATATATTTCCCGATACCTGCGCGGACTTCTGTCAAAGGAAGAAATGATTGGGAAACTGCAAACGGAAATCTGGCAGTATGCCAAACGACAGATGACCTGGTTTAAGCGAGAAAAAGGTATTGCATGGTTTAAAGCCAACGAAAAACGGGCCATCGAGAAAGCGGCGCGAGGGTTTCTCTCGACTTGATTTCGTGTTACTATTTCTTAGTTGGGCCTGTAGTTTCAATGGTAAAACATCGGTCTCCAAAACCGAGGTTCCGCGTTCGACTCGCGGCGGGCCCGCAATAACAAAAACCTCCGCATGTGCGGAGGTTTTTGTTATTTCTTTGATTCCTTGTGGACGGTACGCTTCATGCACCAATTGCAAAACTTCTTGAGCTCGATTTTGCGCTCAACTTTTTTCTTGTTTTTCTCGCTCCAGTAATTGGTTCGCTTACAGGTCGCGCAGGAAAGTTTGATTAGGCGGTCTTGACTCATGGGATAGCGTTTAGCGATTAGCGGCTAGCGTTTAGTAACAGAGGAAAGATAGCAGGAAAGTGAAAAAAGAGCAACATGCAGTCTGGCCTTATGCACCATGCAAGAACTACCGATAGATGCGCTTGATGAGCGGATTGAGGCGCGTAACAATTTCGTACCACGATGCATCAAGGCTCCGTGCGATACTCTCGACGGACGCCACCGATGTAGGCTTTGGAGCAATGATGGTTACCTCATCTCCCACCTGAATGCCCCGCACTAAGGTCGTATCAACCGCAATCATATCCATACTCACCCGGCCAAGCACCTTTGCCTCTTTTCCCCGAATGAGCACGTGTCCAATGGATGAAAGCGCGCGGGGATATCCGTGCCAGTACCCAATCGGAACTATTGCAATGATGGAATCGCGCAAAAGAGTTTCGGTAAGGTCGTAGCCAATTCTCGCCCCTTTTGGAATTCGCTTCCGCTCCGTCACAAGAGACTTCCACGCAAGAATTGGCCTTAGTGCGACACGACTTCTCAAATAATTTTTAACCTCTTCCGCGGGCCACAATCCGTATAGCCCAATTCCCACTCGAACCATATCAAAATGAGATTCGGGAAAAAGCATTGTCCCGGAGGTCGCCGCGGCGTGACAAATTGGACGCAGTCCAACCTTTCGAAATTCTTTGACCCACATGCCAAACTCGGCATTCTGTGTTGCCGTGTCTTTTGGAAAAGCAGGATTTTTTGCCGCGGCAAAATGAGTGAATAAACCTTCTACTGAAGCGTTTAGCGTAAAGCGTTTAGAGATGAGTAGAGATAGGACTTTAGAAATGTCGGTGAAAAGAAATCCTTGTCTATGCATGCCGGTATCCACCTTAATGTGTATGTTGAGGGGCCTTACGAGTTTTGTTTTCGCGATCGCTGCCAACGTCTCGAATGTGGAAACCGAAAGCGAGATATTATTCTCTGCCGCTTCGGCAAAAAGTCCGGGCATGGTGTAGCCGAGCACAAGAATGGGCAACGTATTTCCCTCTCGTCGAAGTGCGCGAGCTTCAGTCATGGAGTCCACGCCGAGAAAATCGGCGCCCAATTTTTCCATCTCCTTCGCAAAATCGATAAGGCCGTGGCCGTACGCGTTGGACTTAACCACAGCCATCAACTTAGTCTTGGAAGAAATGAGCCTTTTGAACACGCCAAAATTATGCTTAATCGCCTTTCGATCAATCTCTATCCATGTGCGGAGGCCAATACGATCTTGCGTAGGTATGGTCATCATCAGACAGAATTACTTTTTCACTGCAATGGTAACACCGTCGCGGACAGTAAGTATTACGACGTTGACCCGTTTGTCGGTGCGAACAAATTCGTTAAAGGAAGCGATTGCCTTTTCGGTAACATCTTTTGGGTGAAAAATGTCTCCCAAACTCCACAGCACGTTATCAACTACTAATAATCCCCCTTGCCGCACTTTGGGGAGACAAAGATTCCAGTAATGCAAATAATTTGCTTTATCCGCATCAATGAACACGAGGTCAAAGAACGGGTCGAGTTTCTGAAGCGTTTGGAGTGCCTCGCCGAGAATGAGTGTAATCTTCTTACCGTGCGAACTCTTTGCCCAAAACTTCTTTGCGATATCAGTATAGGTTTTATTGACATCAAGCGTAATAAGCCTTCCATCCTCGGACAGCTCTTCGGCCATCACAAGCGCGCTATAGCCGGTAAAGGTTCCAATCTCAAGCACGCGTTTGGCGCTTGAAATCTGCACCAAGAGTTTGAGAAAGGCACCTTCAAGATGCCCCACTTGCATGATGGCATCTTCACCAGTTCGACTCTTCGTTTCTTCTGCCAATTCATGAAGTAGAGATGACTCGGGTGTGGAGTGCTCTGTTGCATACTGCTCATATGCACTTGAAATGATTTTGCCGTTCATAAAAATGCGCCGGGCAGGACTCGAACCTGCGATGCCTGAAAAGGCCGGAGATTTACAGTCTCCTGGAATAGCCGCTATCCGACCGGCGCGACAAAAGGATATTAGCAGATTTTAAGGCAAAAAGAAAACTATGTTTTTGCTTCCACCGCTACCTTCGTCATTATGTCACTTCGGATAGAGTTGCCGTTTCCATTTTTCCCGTTCCTCCCCTTTCGCACCTCAAAATGAATATCGCCGTTCTTCATAGTGAGCGATACGCTCCCGCCCTTTCCGATCCCTTTTCCAATGATGAGCGAGGCAATAGGGTTTAAAATTTTATTCTGGATGAGCCTCTTCAGCGGTCTCGCGCCATACTGAGGATTGTACCCTTCCTTGGAAAGGAAACTATAGACCTCAGGAGTAACGACGATAGTGATCTCCTTTGCCTTGAGGCGTTCCTCCACCTGCTTAATCTGAATCCCGACGATTCTTTCAAGCGCTTCTGGACTAAGCACGTCGAAGATGATGATATCGTCGAGGCGATTTAGAAATTCTGGACGAAAATGATCCTTAAGCGCGGCGGTGATTTTATTCTTGGCATCGTCATAATCCCCCGCTTTTCCCGACACTGAAAAACCGACCCGCTGCATCTTATCGATGAACTGCCCGCCAATGTTTGAAGTAAGGATGATGATGGTATTCCTAAAGTTCACCCCGCGCCCCTTGGCATCGGTAAGACGGCCGTCATCAAGTATCTGAAGCAAGATATTGAACACTTCTGGGTGGGCCTTTTCGATTTCGTCGAAGAGCACCACCGCGTACGGACGGTGACGGATCGTTTCGGTGAGCGTCCCTCCTTCTTCATAGCCGACATACCCAGGAGGAGCACCGATGAGTTTCGAGACCGAGTGTTTCTCCATAAACTCGGACATATCCACGCGGATGAGGGCCCGCTCGTCGTTGAACATGAATTCAGCGAGCGCCTTGGTGAGCTCGGTCTTGCCAACGCCGGTGGGGCCCAGGAAGAGGAACGAACCGATAGGGCGATTCGGATCGGAAATGCCGGCACGGCTTCGCTTGATGGCATCGGACACGCGCTTGATTGGATCGTCTTGGCCGATAATACGAGTTCGAAGCTCATCTTCGATGCGTACGAGCTTGGATGTTTCTTCCTCAAGCATGCGCATGACCGGAATACCCGTCCATTTGGCGACAATCTCGGCGATATCATTTGAAAGGATTTCCTCCTTGAGAATGCGCCGCGAGCTTTGCAATTTTTTCAGGCGCCTCGCGTTATTCTCAAGTTCCTTTTGAATGGCCGGAATTGTGCCATACCGAATCTCCGCAGCTTTGGAAAGGTCGGCTCGCGCTTCCGCTTGCTCAGCTTCAATGCGGAGCATTTCAAGCTCTTTCTTGAATTTCTTGATCTCGGAGAGCGTCTCTTTTTCATTCCTCCACTTCAGCTCTATCTCCTCCGTCTTTTCTTTGAGATCGGCGATCTCGGCCTCGATCTCCTTGATGCGCGCCCTTGCCTGCTTCCCGGTATCAGCCTCTTTCTTAAGCGCTTCCCGTTCGAT
The DNA here is from genome assembly GCA_964579985.1 of uncultured Candidatus Saccharibacteria bacterium. Classification (GTDB taxonomy): domain Bacteria; phylum Patescibacteriota; class Minisyncoccia; order Phycocordibacterales; family UBA10002; genus UBA10002. The sequence continues at coordinate 8,206 of CAZOIN010000074.1, read as the reverse complement.
CTCAAGCCGCATGACTTTGCGACGGGTTTCCTCAAGCACTGGTGGCATATTCTCAAGGGATATCTTGAGCGAAGAAGCGGCCTCGTCGATAAGGTCGACGGCCTTGTCAGGCAAAAAGCGGTCCGTGATGTATCGCGCGGAAAGATTAACCGCCGCGATGATAGATTCGTCGGTGATGTGCACGCCGTGATACAGCTCATACTTTTCCTTCAGTCCACGAAGGATTGTAATCGCGTCCTCTACCGACGGCTCGGGTACGAACACTGGCTGGAAACGGCGGGTAAGCGCGGGATCTTTTTCAATATGCTTTTGGTATTCTTTGAGCGTCGTGGCTCCGATAGCGCGAAGCTCTCCGCGCGAGAGAGCGGGCTTCAGCATATTGGACGCGTCCATGGCCCCTTCGGCGGCACCGGCTCCGACGATCGTATGAATCTCATCAATAAAAAGGATAATTTTACCATCGGACTTCTCGATCTCTTTCATGATGTTCTTGAGACGCTCCTCGAATTCACCGCGGTACTTGGTGCCGGCAATGAGAAGCCCTAGGTCGAGAGAGACCAGCTCCTTGTCCTTGAGCGATTCAGGAATGTCTCCCTGCGCCATGCGCAGCGCGAGACCCTCGACGATAGCGGTCTTGCCGACACCGGCCTCGCCGATGAGGATTGGGTTATTTTTGGTGCGGCGCGAAAGAATTTGAATGATACGGGAAATCTCATTGTCTCGTCCGATAACCGGATCGAGTTTATTCTCGCGCGCGAGCGAAGTAAGGTTTCGGGTAAACTTGGCAAGAAACCGGAATTTCTTCGGAGACGTGCCGACATCGGTAACGCGACTATGGCGAAGTTCCTCGAGCACGCGCAGGACGGCGGCTTTCTCAAGCTTGAACCGCGCGAGCAGTTCGCGCGCGCTTCCCGAGACATCGAACATCGCGATAAAGAGATGCTCGGTCGAGACGAATTCGTCTTTCAGCGTCGCGGCTACACGGCTTCCGTTTTCCAGTATCTGAGCCAGCTCGGGCGTAAGGTATATCTGATAGGACGGCGAAAGAACTGAAGTGCCCTCGGTTCCTTCGATAGATTCGAGGACAGAGTCGGTAAGAAGCACCGTATCTACCTCGAGTTTTTCAAGAATGGATATGACGATACTTTCTTCCTGTAGCATCAGTGCGGCAAGAAGATGAAGCGGATTCACATGATTCTGCCCGCGTTCGATCGCAAGCTCATGGGCTCTCCTGATCGCTTCTTTTGCTTTGGTCGTAAATTGATGAAATGGTGGCACAAATTTAAATTAAAAGTGAAAAGTGAAAAATGCAAAATTCGTCCGACGTTACGTTTTTAGTTTTGCACGTTTCATTCCTGAGTATATCACAAAAAATCTCTCACGCAAAGCCGTTTCGCTGTCGTTATCCGGGCGGCTAATTAAAAGTCTGGTTTGACGCTGTAGCGGGGATTTTGGTCGAGACTTCGAGCACCTTCTGTATGGGCAAAAACGTGTTCCGGTTGCTGCTCAACGATCTCGCGTTTAGCCCAATAACTTCACCTTGTAGGTTGAGTAGAATTGAGCCGGACACAAGCTCTGTGGCATGGATATCCGTCTGTATCACGACCAGCTCCTTGCCTACTTGCGGCGTTGTCGTCGAGACATCAGCGGGCTTTTGAATCGCCTTTTGGACTAGATTGGAAATGATACCGGTTGATACCGAGTTGGTATCGTCGCCGCTAAGCGCCACCACCGCCTGACCGAGCTTAAGCTCGCTTTGGCCAAACCGAGGAGTCAGGAAGCGATACACACCCTTCTCTTTATCCTGAAGCAGGACCTGGAAAAAGATCAGCCCGGCGCCTTGATCCGAAAAGACGAGGTTCAAAGGAAAGACACGTCCGTCCGAAAATACTCCCTGATAACTTTCGGCGATCGCGTTACCTAAATCGTCGACCTTTCGATACGCGACGCTAAGATCAGCCGCAAGGAGACCGTTCTGTGAAATCACGAGCCCCAGACCCGCGAAGCTCGAATGTCCCTCTCCAGTTACTTCGCGGATACGGACCACGTTTCCTACATTTTTTTCGATAGCCTCAATGACGAGGTCATCGGCTTTTACAACGACTGTTTCTTTGGTTACAACCCCCGCTGCCTGATTTGCAGGCTCGGTCACGATGCGCTCAATCGTCTTCTCAACCACGCGATTGATCGTCTGCGTAACTCCCGGAGGTGCTTGATCCATGAGTGACACGGTGACAATGCCGGTAGCGATAGAGGTCACGAATGAGACGAGGAGGGCGAGAAGGATGAGTTGTTGTTTGTTAAGAGATTCCACAGCTCCTAAACTATACTGCCTTACCCCAATATTACAAGATAAGAAGCTAGAGGAGTTTTTTCAGGATATTCGCAGCAATATCTATGTCTTTTTTCGTGGTTCCTCTGCCAAGTGTGAACCGAAGTGTTGATTCAGGCCGTTTGTTCCCGCCCCCCAGCGCCGCAACTACATACGAAACTTTTTCATCCTTCAAGCATGAACTTTTCGTCGAAACCGCGACCCCTTCGGCATCAAGCTTGAGCGTCAGGAATTCGGTATCAACTCCCGGAAGCGAGATATTCAGATTGTTCGGCAGCCGTTCCTTCACATCACCATTTATAATGACACCGTCTATTCCATTATTCGCGCGAATGGTGGAATAGAGGTAGTCGCGGAGTTTGGTCACGCGAATTGATTCTTTTTCCCGTTCTGCGCCCGCAATTCGAAGCGCTTCGGCAAAACCGACGATGCCTGCTACGTTTTCAGTGGTGGAGCGCAAGCCCTGTTCTTGACCTCCCCCGATGAGCACCGGCGAAAGCGGCGTACCTCTTCGTACATACAGCGCGCCGACTCCTTTCGGCCCGTAGATCTTGTGCGCGTCAAGCGAGAAAAGATCGACTCCGAGCGCATTCACGAGACAATTTAAATAGAGGGGGGCTTGGCAGGCATCGGAGTGGAAAACAGGAAGCCGATTTTTCATAGCGTTTAGTCCTCCAGCCAGCGGATAGCGTTTAGCGTTTAGTGAATTCTCCCCAAGCAACTGTCCAATCTTGCGAATGGGTTGAATTGTCCCAATCTCATTGTTCGCGTACATAACAGAAACCAAAACCGTGTTTGGACGGATAGCAGTAACTATTTTTTCGGGCTTCACGATTCCGTTTTGCTCAACCGGCACGTACGTCACCTCGATCTTGTTCTGCCGCTCCAATGCTTTGAGCGGTTCAAGCACCGACGCATGCTCAATATTGGTCGTCACGACATGGGGAGGTTTTCGATTGTTGGTGGTTGGTGGTTGGTGGTTGGTGGCGGCAGCAATCAACCCGAATATCGCTAAATTGTTCGCCTCGGTGCCACCGCTCGTAAACACGATCTCACCTGCATGAGCTTCAAGCGCCCGTGCGACAGAGGTACGCGCGGCATCAAGCGTTTTTTTCGCCGCGACCCCTTCCGCGTGAATCGAGCTCGGGTTGCCGAATCCGCTCCGCCAGCTGGCGGATGGTGGACTTCCAAAAAACGGCTGCATCGCTTTCCCCACCCGCGGGTCGAGCGGGGTCGTCGCGGCGCAATCTAGATAAATTCGCTTTCTTGACATAGATGAGTATAAATGATACCATTTGTCCAGACATCCGCAACCTAACAATTCTGCCTTCACCGTCTGGAACTTATGAAAATTAAAATCGAGTCAGAAACGATGGGAACCCTAGTTTGGGAAATGCCGCTTCTGTTTAGTGAGAGCAACGTACCTACTTCAGTTAGAACAAAGGTGCAAGAACGCTTGGCGGAGATACTTCCGCTCTTCCTGTTTGCAGTCAACATGGTCGAACCATGTGCGCTTCGTTTGCTCGGCAGAGGGCCGCAAATCATTGACTACGCAAAGAAAATTGCGGCGGAGGAAATGTTGGCAGTTATCGAGGAACCCCTCTCCCAAGAGAAAAACTGAACGAGTGGCCGAAAAAGTCGGAGTCTGGAAGTTCCAGGCTCTTTTATTTTACTGGAAAAAAGGGGGGTTTTGACGTATACTCCCCTGCTATGGTGCTTCCAACCGACATTCTCCTTATTGTGTTTGCCAGTCTCATGGTAATTGCCGTGCTTTTGGGAATACATACGGAGTGGCGCGTGCATCGGCTCCTTCGCGGCAAGAGCGGGCAGAGCCTAGAAGACGTCATCTTGAAGAATGCGACTGATCTTGAAAAATTCAAAGAATTCCGCAAGGAGATTGAAACTTATCTTGAAACGGTTGAAAAGCGTCTTGACCAGAGTGTCCGCGCGGTGGAAACGGTGCGTTTCAATCCGTTCAAAGGCACGGGAGACGGCGGCAACATCAGCTTCGCTACCGCACTTCTCGATGGAAAGGAAAACGGGGTCGTGCTTTCGACACTCTACACGCGCGAGCGAGTAGGTATTTACGCAAAACCGCTTACGAACGGAAAATCGGAATACGAGCTCACGGGCGAGGAGAAGGAAGCAATCAAGCTCGCGCAAAAAAAATTGCGCTCATAAATCCGAAACACGAAATCCGAAATCCGAAACAAATTCTAAATTCGAATGTTTAAAATCAAGCACGCCTCGGATTTAGTGCTTTGAATTTGAATATTGTTTGGGATTTCGATATTCGGATTTCGAATTTCCGCGATGACCCGACAGAATCAACTATGACAACTAATATCCCGACAACTAAAAAAGGAACCACTACACCGCGACCCCCGGTGGTCGCGGTGATGGGTCATATCGACCACGGCAAATCAACACTACTTGATTATATTCGAAAAACGAACGTGGTGGAAAAGGAAGCCGGAGGCATCACACAGCATCTCGGCGCCTACGAGGTCGTGCACACAACCAAAGATGGCAAGACGCACAAGATCACTTTTCTTGATACGCCTGGACATGAAGCATTCAAAGGAATCCGTAGCCGCGGGGCGAGCGTGGCCGATATCGGCATTCTTATCGTGTCCGCCGAAGAAGGCGTGAAGCCGCAAACGGTAGAAGCACTTAACTCAATCAAAAAAGCAGGTATTCCCTATATCGTTGCCATAACGAAGATCGACAAGCCACAGTCCAATATCGAGCGTACCAAGCAAAGTCTCGCCGAGCATGAGATCTATGTGGAGGGTTACGGCGGCGATATTCCCTTTGCCGCTATCTCGAGCAAGACTGGCGAGGGCGTGGACGACCTTCTCGACCTTATCCTCCTCGTCGCGGAACTGCATGACGTGCATGCAACATTAGGTGCTAAGACACGCGCGTATGTGATCGAATCGAACATTGACAAAAAAAGGGGGATCTTTGCCACGCTTCTCATAAAGGAAGGGATTTTGGAAAAAGGCGACTTTCTCGTTGCGGAGGATGCATTCACCAAGACGCGCCGTCTTGAAAACTTTCAAGGTGTCTCCTTAGAAAAAGGAGAGCCGGGTATGCCGGTTGTCATCATCGGTTGGAGCTCTGTTCCACGCGTGGGAGCACAGTGCCATGTCGTCAAGAACAAGCAGGAGGCTGAAGAATTCATTCTGGCTGAAGAAGGAAAGAAGAAAAAGCGACCGAATAATACCGCTACCACGCTCCTTGTAGAAAAGGCTCTCCTTCCTCTCGTCATCAAAGCGGATACCGGAGGGAGTCTTGAAGCAATCGAAGCCGAGATACAAAAACAGGCCACCGAAAAGGTAGTGATCAAGATCGTCTCGCGCGGCATCGGCTCGATCAGCGAAAGTGACCTCAAGAGCGCTCAAGGAAGTGGAGAGCCGGCTATCGTCGGATTCAACGTCAGTGTAGATCCGCCCGCGAAGAGTATCATCCTGCGCGGCGGTATCACGGTGCAGACTTTCGATGTTATTTACAAATTAGGCGAATGGGTCGCCGAGCTCGTGAAAACGCGTACACCCAAAGTAACGGTCGTGACCGTGAAGGCTACCGCACGAGCCTTAAGGATATTCACGACCGAAAAAGACCGGCAGGTCATCGGAGGCAAAGTGCTCGAAGGAGAGCTTGCGGCAGGAGATGAGTTCAACATCCTGCGCCGAAGCGCTCCCATAGGAAAAGGGAAGGTTCGCGAATTGCAGCGATTAAAGGAAAAGGTTCCCACAGTTCCGGCGGGCAGCGAGTTTGGCGCGTTCGTCTCGACGAGCATCGAGATCATGCCAAACGACCAGATCGAGGCGGTGACGAGTAATAGAGCAATAGCATGAAAGCGACCAAGTCTGAAAAAATGCGAGAAGCCATACGACATGCGGCGGCAGAATTTATGGCGATAGAGTCAAATCGAACCTCACTTATCACGGTCACGAATGTGCACCTCACGCCCAAGGGAGACCGAGCAACCATTCTTGTGAGCGTCTTTCCCGATAGCAAGGAAAAAGAGGCTCTTGAATTCGTGAGCCGAACCGGCGGGGCGTTGCGCGATTTTATATCAAAGCGTATTTCCTTTCAGCGTCTCCCGTACATTTCCTTTGCGCTCGATATTGGCGAAAAGAACCGGCAGAAAATTGACGAGCTTTCAAACTCCTAGAGAAAGTATGCAAATGGCGTACTGCGAAAGCGCACACACGAATTGGAAAATAGCCGCTGGTGCGGTATTGTATTTGTGTAGCGGCTAACTCATTCGCAGTGCGAATGATCGCCCGATCCGTCTTAAGACGGATAGATGGCCACGTAGACAAGTGGTAAGTCGAGAGTCTGCAAAACTCTTATGCGGGAGTTCGATTCTCCCCGTGGCCTTACTCTGGAAAGACCGGGTAACCGGAAACACAGAGTCTGGAAAGATCTTCTGGCACTCTAGCTTCCGGCCTCTAATTTTCCAGTGTGCCCGGGTGGCGGAACTGGTATACGCGCACGACTTAAAATCGTGTCTCGAAAGAGGTGTGGGTTCGACCCCCACCCCGGGCATAATGTGAAAAAACATCTTTTTCTTTCGTCCACGAGTCTTAAACTCATCGCTGTTCTGACGATGCTGATAGACCATGTGGGTATGCTGTTCTTCCCGGAACATTTGCTTTTTAGGGTTGTCGGCCGGATTTCCTTCCCCATCTTTGCCTTTCTTATCGCCGAAGGATTCGAAAAAACGAGTAATGTTCGAAGGTATTTGTTTAGGTTGCTTGCTTTCGCCGCAATTTCGCAGGTTCCTTACAGTCTCTTTATGCAGGCATCAGGACTGTCGTCTATTCGACTTAATATCTTCTTCACTCTCTCCGCGGGACTTCTCGCGCTCATGGTTTTTAAGAGATTGCCGGTTGCCTACTCTATCCCAAGCATTGTTCTTCTCTCTATCGTGGCGGAGTTTGCTTCCTTTGATTATGGCATCTATGGCATACTCACCGTGCTTGCAAGCTCGCTTTTCCTGCGCTTCCGCGCCATAGGTTTTTTGGTTCTCCTTGGCTTGCCTTTACTCCGCACGACTGTAGAATTTCTCTCGGGGTTTCTTTCCATACAAATATACGCCACACTTTCCGCGCCATTTCTTATGCTCTACAACGGGGAGCGCGGGCGACAACTCCCCCGTCTATTTCTTTACGGATTTTATCCAGTGCATCTGCTCGTCCTTTTGCTCATTTGGTTTCTCATACACTAACAAAACCAATACAGCTTTTACCACGGCTGTATATAAAAGCTATATTTTTGATGTAGCACTAGTGGACATGTCGCGATGTGTGCAGCTGCTCAATGCGAGCGGCTTAGAAAATTGGTATACTGCCCCGTATGCTTTTAGGTCAAAAGCCCTGCCCCGATTGCGAACCCGCGCAAGTCAATCATTTCGTGATGCGAACTTCCGCGTACATGAGCCTTCTCATCAAGCCGGCGCTGAAGCCGTTTGATTATCTCACGCGCGTGATACTCCCGCCCCGATCGTTTTCATGGTTCGACATCGTCGCTCCAAGGGTGCTCCGCACGCTCGCAAGGCTTCGCCTCGGAAGGCTCTCTACCGAAATCTCAAAGGACGACAGCGACCGGACGCGCTGTTTTTGGGGTGAAGCGAAGACCCGCAGTATTGACATGGTCATGTTCCGTTGTGGACCCATCAAAGACCTTTTTATCGCGAAGCACCGCGGCAAAACTATATGCTTCGACGGTCTTCCCCGTCCGGTAGGACCCGAGGCACAGTCGCTCTACTGGATGGACAACAAACCCTTGATGCGCAAACGATTCAGCGAAGAGGGTATTCCCGTGGCATCGGGAGCGGCCGCTTTTTCGGAGTCCCGCGCG
>CAZOIN010000073.1:0-2096 GCA_964579985.1 uncultured Candidatus Saccharibacteria bacterium | reverse complement strand
TTCCTTCTCAGAATAGATGATATCAACGGTTCTCCTGGACCGGTTCTCTCGGATGTCATCAATAAAGATTCCGAGATTGCTTTCAATTCCACCCTTGGCCTTTTTGAACTTGTCGAGCGTTGCACCCGCGATGGTCACTCGAATAATTTTCGTAAACTCGTCTGATTTCTTGTCGAAGACAAGAGAAGGTATCCTGCCCTGAACGCTCTTGAGTCCCGCCTCAGTGAAAACGCGCGCCAGCTCCCGGGATCGTCGTTGTTTAACTGCCCAATTACAGAAAGCCCAACACCAGAAACTCGAAGTCACGATCCATCCCCAATAGGCGAGCATCCACCCCTGACGAGTGGGAGAGAGTTTCCCGATGTAAAGCCATTCCCAAACCGCGCGATCCTTTCCCGTTAGAAAAAAAACGCAACACACGGTTCCACCCGCGAGGCAAATGTTCCATGGAATGAGATCGTACCGGACGCCTAGCCAAAGTTCTTTAGCAACTCCAAATACAAGGAAACCTACCCGCTCGGCGAATTTCGCGAGATCGGGCGCAGAGTTCTTGTGAGATGTGTCAGTATTATTTGTCATTACTTGAAAGCGCGAGGAAGTTAGATAAGGCCCGCGCTCAAAGCCAAACCAACCAATACGAGCGCGACGGCGACGACATACGGAATCGCCTCCATGGTGATTCTCTTAAGAAGGCGATTTCCCAAGTAGGCACCGAGAAAGGCCGATAGAGTTGGGGCTACCAGAAGGTAAAGATTATCGAAGATCTGGTTTGCGACGAAGTGGTTTGCGTAAACGCTAAGCCTTGTCACATCGATAAGACAGGCGATCACAATGCCGGTTGCAATGAAGCTTTCCTTGCTGAGTCCAATTCTCGTCAGGAATACGCTTCTCAAGGCGCCCTGATTTCCCGACAATCCTCCGAAAAAACCACTAAGCAACCCACCCAATGGAAGATACTTCGGACTCACCTGCCACTTCGCAAATGCAGGGATGATCTCAAAGAGGGCGAAGACAACCAAAAGAAAGCCGATGATCGCCTTCACGAGAAGGATCTGTACTGTTCGAGAACCGATTGAGTAACTCGCAACAGGAGCCATATCGCTAATTTGTACAAGTACCCACGCACCGATGAAAGCGGAAAAAATGGCGGGAATTCCGAATCGAACAATGATCCGCCTGTCTGCGTGCCTTCCAACGAGCCCGAGCTTAAACAGGTTATTAAGGAAATGTACGATGGCCGTCATCGCAACCGCCAATTCAATGGGGAAGAAAAGTGCAAAAACGGGCGTAAGCACCGTACCCAATCCAAACCCGGAGAAGAAGGTGAGGCACGAAGCTCCGAAAGCGGTAAGACTGATGATGAGGATGTGCATTCTTAGGTGCTCTTCCCCTTCTTTCGTGCTTCATCCATGGTGCGATCCCCCAGGATTCCTTGGAGGACAAACAATAGTTCGAAAGGCAGCCAGTATAAAGTAACGAAATCTATCACTTGAATTGCTCATCCTCCGTTCCGACAACATGTCACTCCCATTATCCGGCTAATTTTGCCAGGTTGAATGGTTGCTGTCTTAGCGAATAGTGCGTCTCCGCTTCCGGAAAATTAATCCACACAATCGAGAGGGCAAGGGCGCCTCTTGCCGCCTCTGATTGTTTACGGTTTGCCGAGTCCGGCAGAGCGTAAAGCCTTTTCGTCCGGTCCGCGTCCCGTGCAGCAATCGGCGAGTTTCCCGTCGATTACGACCGCTGGGACGGAGCGGATTCCGAGCTTCTTTGCTCTGCCAGCCACCGCCAAGTCCTTCATGTCGAGAATACTCACGTCACACGAGGGACAGGCGAGGGTATTAACAAGCTTGATCGTATCCTCACACGCGGCACAACCCGCGCTGAAGATTTCGATCTTTCTTTTTCCGACCATATGATCTCCTTGGCATCTGCGCTCATTGATTTGACGAGGGCTCTGTCTGAACGCATGAGGGACAAGAGCCACTCCGTACCGCTACACGCGGCCAGGAATTCCAAAATGAAGCTGCCACCAAAAGTCCAACGCCTGCGTACATCACGAGGCTTATATCAAGGGCGAATTTGCCACCCATGAT
>CAZOIN010000072.1:0-14735 GCA_964579985.1 uncultured Candidatus Saccharibacteria bacterium | reverse complement strand
TTCATCGGAGGTATCCATGGGGGATACGAGTGGAATACCGTTCTTGTTGCCTACGAGCTTATGGACTATCTCAAGAAAAACCCGGCCGTCGTTCCGAGTAATGTACGAGTCACCGTCATTCCGGTACTGAATCCCGATGGCCTCTACAAAGTCGTTGGTACGACGAGCCCTTTCTCGCAGGGGGATGTGCCATCGGTGACAAACATTCTGGAGTCCGGACGCTTTAATGCACACACCGTGGATCTCAACCGCAACTTCGACTGTGACTGGCAAACGACCGGCAAGTGGCAGAACAAAGACGTAAGCGGAGGAAGCGCCGCATTTTCCGAGCCGGAAAGCCAAGCGGTTAAGAATTATATCGAAGTACACCGACCGAGTGCGGTCATTGTCTGGTATAGCTCTGCCGGCGGGGTATTCGCCTCAAGTTGTCACAACGGTGTTTCTGCAGAGACTCGCACGCTCACCCAAAAGTATGCCGTTGCCTCCGGGTATCCTGCCTATGAGAGTTTTGATTTCTATGAAATAACCGGTGACATGGTAAATTGGCTCGCCAAGAATAATATTCCGGCGATCAGCGTCCTCCTTACGAACCACACGGACACCGAGTGGGCCAAAAATCAGAAAGGCATTGACGCTCTGCTTAAGTACTACGCCAAATAATTAATGCCATCTTCTTCAAGGAAGCAGGTTGTTATAGCCCTCCTTATTTTTGCTGTACTCGGTGCCGGCGTGTTTGTGGCCGTCAGTCTATATAGAAAGACGTCAGAACTGTCACCTGCAAAGGCGATCGAGGAAGTAAAAGGTCTTCCAAAGCAAAAGATCATTGGTAGGTCCGTCGAAGGGCGAGCGATCGAGAGCTACACTTATGGAGATGGACAAACGCACCTCCTATTCATCGGTGGCATGCACGGCGGGTATGAGTGGAATAGCGTGCTGCTGGCGTATGAGTTTATGGACTATCTCAGGGCAAACCCCGCTATCATTCAGGGCAGCATGATGGTTACGGTTATTCCCTCCGCTAACCCCGATGGAGTGTATACCGTGGTGGGAAAGACTGGCCGCTTTACGCTCACGGATGTATCAACCAATAAAGAAACCCTCGCCTCGGGACGCTTCAATGCCCGCGGCGTTGACCTCAATCGCAATTTCGATTGCAAGTGGAAACCGAAAAGTACGTGGCAGTCAAAAACCGTGAGCGCGGGAGCCGAGGTCTTCTCCGAGCCGGAGGCTGTGGCTCTCCGAGATTTTGTGTTAAAGAATAATCCGGTTGCCGTTATCTTTTGGCATAGCCAAGCGAATGCGGTGTACGCATCAGAGTGCGAGGAAGGTATTTTGCCGGAAACATTCGACATTATGAAGGCCTACTCGCTTGCGTCAGGGTACCGAGCCATTTCCTCATTTGATAGCTATGCAATTACCGGTGACGCCGAAGGCTGGCTCGCTTCCATCAACATTCCTGCGATCACCGTTGAATTGCAAACCCATGAGGCCATCGAGTGGGACCGGAACCTTTCTGGGATCAAGGCACTGTTTGGATATTACGGAAAGAAGACAGAGGTATCGCGATAATATGTACTTCGTCTATCTCCTGGAATGTAAGGACGGGACGATATATACGGGTATTACCACCGACCTAATCCGTAGACTTGCTGAACATAAGGAAGGAAAAGGCGGACACTACACGCGGGCAAGAAAGGTAATGAAATTGCTGTATCAAGAAAAGCAGTCTGATCGGAGCTCTGCGTTGAAACGCGAAGCGGAGATAAAGAGGTGGGACCGAAAGAAGAAGTTAGCTTTGATAAAATTGCACTAATGGTATATTTGATGCATCTTCCGACCACTGCCGGGTCGTTCAACTGGCGAGGACGCTGCGGATCTGAACCGCGGTATCTAGGTTCAATTCCTAGCCCGGCATTTTGAAACAAAGTAGAAAAATGACGGGCGAGGAATTGAAGGTGGAGGGGGTCGGGGAACAGGGACGTTCCCCGTGGCGGAAGTCCTAGAAACCACGGGTTTCTAGTCTTTGAAATATCCTAGCCCGGCATTATAAAAAAAATTTCTAGCCCAGACTTAGCCTTCGCTAAGGCCACGGCATGGTATATTGTAGGTATGAAAGAAACAGCAATTTTCGGCGGCGGTTGCTTTTGGTGCACGGAAGCGGTATTCAAGATGCTTCGCGGTATTTCTTCCGTGCTTCCCGGATATGCAGGTGGACGTCCGCCAGCTGGCGGAAAAGGCCCAACCTATGAAGAAGTTTCAAGCGGCAGGACCGGCCATGCCGAGGTCATAAAAGTAACCTACAACCCACAACAAATTACCTACCACGACCTCCTCACGGTGTTTTTCGCATCGCACGATCCGACCACTATGAATCGACAAGGCAATGATGTTGGCACGCAATATCGCTCGGTTATTTTTTATACGAATGATCCGCAGAAAAAGGAAGTAGAAGATTTTGTAAAAGAATTAAATGCCTCGAACAAACAGGGGGCATCAGTCGTTACGGAACTAAAACCGTTGAATCATTTTTACGAAGCCGAGGACTATCACAAAAATTATTTCGCGACGCATCCTAGGAATCCTTACTGTGAGCTCGTGATCAATCCCAAGCTAGAAAAAGTGCAGCAAAAATTCGTCGATCTGCTCAAGACACACGGAGCGTAAAAGGCACGGTAAGCATCAATCTGCTATACTCAAGATACTTTCGTTATTCGTTTAAACCCTTCAACCATGGATTTTCTCTCAAAATACAAACTGACACCTGCTAAGGTGTTAAAGATGGTACTTATCGGTATCGGCGCCCTCATTGCACTTACCATACTGGCTAAGCTTATAGATCTCCCGATGATGGGAGGGACGCGTCTTAGTGGATTTAACGGGATCATGCAGGGAAGTGCCCCCTCCGTTTCGCCCGCGTATGACAGTGGGTATTCGGAGAGTACGGTTTCCTACGGCGGCTCTGCCGGGAAGAGCCTTTCGATCCGGAATGTGATGCCGATCCTTCCGCCTCGGCCTGGCACGACAGGTAATGACGCAGAAAGCTATGAAGTAACCGATTATAATGCGCTGATCGAGACGCGAAATATCGTAAAGACCTGCGCCGAGGTGAAAGAACTTAAAACCCTTTCGTATGTCATCTTCGAGAGCGTGAGCGAATCGGACAAAGAGTGTTACTATGTCTTCAAAGTCGAACACGCACATGTCGCCGAGATTCTCGCGGCGATAAAAGTCCTCGATCCGAAAGACCTCACGGAAAATACGAATACGATCAAGCAACAGATCGATGATTTCACCAGCCAGACCGAGATCCTTAAAAAAAAGCGCGATTCGATCGACAAGACACTCGAGGGTGCGCTCCGTTCCTATGATGAGATCACAGTGCTCGCGACACGCACCCAAAATGCCGATGCCCTCGCCAAGATCATCGATAGCAAAATAGGCATCATTGAACGGCTGACTCAGGAGCGCATCAATGTGACTACACAGCTCGATCAGCTCGCACGGGCCAAGGAAGATCAGCTCGACCGATTGAAGTATGCGTATTTCAACGTGAACGTGTATGAGAACAAATTCTTCGATGGGGAGGTCTTGAAGGATTCCTGGAAGGCATCGCTCAAGACGTTTGTGCAAACGGTGAACGTCATACTCCAGTCCATCACCGTTGGCCTTCTCGGATTCCTCGTTTGGCTGCTTCCGCTTTTTGTTTACGCGCTTCTCGCGCTTTTTATCGCGAAATACGGCTGGCGAGCTATCAAATATCTCTGGGAAAGATAATTCATTTCTTGTCTATTACTCCGGGCTCTCTTCCAGAAAACTATATTTCTTTCGCAACTCCGCGGGATAGATAGTAGAACCTATGCGGTCATACGTCCTCATATTTCTGTTTCTCCTAGCGGAAGTCTTTTCCGCACCAGTTGCATCTGCCCACGGAGGAGAGATAACCATAACGCCCGAAACGGTGGCGCAGGGGGAACCCTTCATGGTCACTCTTGTAGGTATTGATATTCGCGATGTCAAAACGCTCGCCTGGGACGGCACAAGTATTCCCGTATTTCTCTACAAGAACAAGCCGACTGCGCTCGTCGGTGTTGACCTTGTGACACGGGCAAGGAAGCATACACTCAAACTTACAACGCTGGACGCGGCTCAGGTGACAGCAGCCGTGGCGGTACAGAGCCGTCCAAAAATCACCGCTTTGCTAGGCATTCCGGAAAAGCTTGGCGGCAATACCGAGCAAAGCCAGTGGAATTTGGTAGCGATACTTTCCAAGGAGAATAGGGCGCTCGCGAAAATTAAAGCGTCGCCGCTTCCGCTCTGGGGCGATGCTTTCGGGTTTCCGTTGAAAGACATAGAGGTTATTGATGCCTACGGGTATTCGCGAATTACCGGCCCCTATTCCATTCCGCATAAAGGCACAGATTTCCTGGCGGCGACCGGTACGGCCGTCTTAGCGATAAACGGTGGCGTGGTCAAACTAGCGCGTGAATTTACGGTGTATGGCAAAACTGTCGCGCTCGATCACGGGGGCGGGGTAGTGAGCCTCTCCATGCATCTTTCCAAAATAAATGTGAAAGAAGGACAAAAAATAGCGAGAGGACAGACCATTGGTCTTTCCGGCGATACAGGCTACGCCCTCGGCCCTCACTTGCATCTCTCTGTCCGCATCGGCGGCATCTCCATCGATCCCATGAAATTCTTCACTCTTCTTGGTCCCAAAGAATAAATACACTTTCTTTCTTGCACTTTTTACCTCCCTTTTCCCATTTCTCCCTTTTCCCATTACAATTGAAGGATGAAAAAGACGGTACTCGTTTCCGTACTCAAATCCAAAGAAGACCTTCAGATTCTTCTTGGAGAAAAATGGTACCGGATTCCGGTTGCGTTTTTGCCTAAGCGGAAATTCACCCACATCGCGCTCTATCAGCCGCTTGGTTTTGGAAAGAGCGGAAAACGCATTGAGTACTATGCTCGCGTAGTAAAGAGGGAAGTGAAAAAGCGAGCGGAGCTTTTACCCGGCGAACCTTCTCATCCTCGAGCGCAGGACAACTATCTGAAATGTTCGCTCCGCGAAATAAAAAAATTAAAGAAGCCGATTCGCAACATCATTCCCCGCCGCGTCTCGTTTGGATTCACGGATATCAAAACACTTCGCTCCGCGAACGATGTCTTAGCGCTCTATCATGTCGCTCCTACCGAACAAATAGTCGAGGGGGAACTCCGGCGGTTAGGCATTTCCGTGATTCCTCAATATCGGCTTTCCGACAAAGGCAAACGATATTGCCTCGATCTCGCCATTCTCTGTAACCGCGGCCGTCTCGCCATCGAATGCGACAACCGCAAAGCCCACTCGTCCAAACTCCAAAAGCTCAAAGACAAACAAAAAGATGCCACTCTCAAACGTCTCGGTTGGCATAGTATCCGTCTCACCGAGGCAGACATCCTCGATAATCTCGACCAGTGCATCTCCCGCATCCAAAGACTCGTTTCTTTCCTCGGCGGAGTTCTTGCCTAATCTCACTAACCTCTTTTCACTTTCCCCATCTATTCTCCAATTCGCGCGAATTGGCGAATAGATTAGGGGACTGTGGACGTGGAAAGTCTCGAAACAGATGAGGCTGGTGGTATACTATTCATTATGAAACGATGGTCTATTATTTTCAAAGCACTGAATAACATCAATCGTTTGAAAGTAATAGTGCTCTTAACAAAGCGCGGGGAACTCCATGTCTCAGATATTGCCGATGAACTGAAGATTGCACAAAAATCGGTTTCAAAACATCTCATTCACTTGCAGCGTTTGGATGTATTGAACAGCTTTGGCAGAAACAATCATGTATACTATTCGCTCAACCCCGGAATGCCCGAGGATTTTAGGCGAACGATAAAACTTTTGGGTCCGCCATCTGTGTAGTTTCTCTTTTCTACGTTAAACATTTTCTTTGCTAGCTATAAGCATAGCTATTCTCCAATTCGCGCGAATTGGCGAATGGCAATTGCGGGAAGGTTTTGTACCTATTATCCACTCATTATTCATACTCCATATTTCATGTTACATTTCTTCTTACTATGACCCAAGACGAAGCACTGAATATTCTCAAAACTGGGGCGAATGTGTTTCTCACCGGCGAACCGGGAAGCGGTAAGACGCACACTGTAAATACCTATGTCGCGTATCTCAATTCCTGCGGCATCGAGCCGGCTATCACGGCTTCAACCGGTATCGCCGCGACGCACATTGGCGGAATGACCATTCACTCATGGTGCGGGATTGGCATTCGACAGAAGCTTTCGCCGTACGACCTTGATGCGATTGCAGGGAATAAAAAGGTGATGGCTCGGGTGGGGAACGCTCGTGTCCTCATTATAGACGAAGTCTCGATGCTTTCGGCGCAAACGCTTGCCATGGCCGACGCAGTTTGCCACGAAGTACGCCGGATAGAAGAGCCGTTTGGCGGTCTCCAGGTCGTCCTCGTTGGTGACTTTTTTCAGCTTCCGCCTATCATACGACGAGAAGGAAATGAAACGGAATCCCAAAAAGAAATGTTCGCTGCTCCTCATCCGCCGGCTGGCGGAGGCACGGCTGATTTCGCGTTTGTTTCTTCCGTGTGGCAGAAAGCCGCACCCCTCATCTGCTATCTTTCGGAACAGCACCGGCAGGAAGACCCGGTCTTTCTTGAATTTCTCGGGGCAGTTAGGAAAGGTACGGTAACCGAACGGCACAAAGCGCTCCTTCGCACACGCTACAAAAAGATCGCGGAGAATGGCACTACCCAGCTCTACTCGCACAACGCGAATGTCGACCACATGAACACCGCCGAGCTTTCAAAACTCACGGGTCAACCAAAAGTATTCGTCATGACTGGAAGCGGCCCCGACCCACTCGTTGTTGCCTTAAAGCGCGGCTGTCTTTCTCCGGAGGTGCTTTCTCTCAAACTCGGCGCACGAGTCATATTCACGAAAAATGATATCGCGGGACGGTTCATGAACGGCACTACCGGCGTAGTTGCTGAATTCTCCAAGGAAACCGGTACGCCCATCGTGAGGACTGGTTCAGGCCGTATGATCCTCGCCGAGCCACTTGAATGGAATATGCAGGACGGCGGCAGAATCTTAGCTCGTATCGCGCAGGTGCCGCTCCGGCTCGCGTGGGCAATCACGGTGCACAAGAGTCAAGGTATGTCGCTCGACAGCGCGCACATGGACCTTTCAAGTGCGTTCGAGTACGGCCAAGGGTATGTCGCCATTTCGCGCGTGCGTACGCTTCAAGGTCTATCGCTCTCGGGTCTTAACGCACGGGCGCTCGAAGTTCACCCAAAAGTATTCGCGCAGGACAAACACTTCCGCGCGGAGTCTGACGCGGCGCGCGAAAAGTTCGAGACGATGGAACAGTCCGAGCTCGCTTTGATGCACAGTAATTTCTTACACGCGATCGGCGGCAAGCCCGGAGCTGGCAGACCTGTCCATAAGAAAAAAGAGAAAGTCGACACGCTCGGGGTGACCAAAGCCCTCGCGCTCAAGAAACTATCTCTCCACGACATAGCTAAGGAACGGGGTATGACTATCGGCACTATCATTCATCATCTCGAGCAACTTGCTCTTTTGGGCATCATGAACCCATCCCGCGACCTTTCACACCTTTCTCCCGACCCCGACCGCTTCGCCGAAATTGAAAAAGCTTTTAAAGCGCTCCTTTCAAAAACTCCGTCAGCAAAACAAGATGAACTTCGTGATTCCTCGGGCCTCATCAAACTCTCTCCCGTCCGCGTTCTTCTCGACGACTCGTTCTCCTTCGACGAGCTCCGCCTTGCCCGGCTGTTTTTGCAATAAAAAAAAGGCGGCCACCATTTTCTCGGTTTCTCCGCCTCTGCTGCACTTTACTTAAGTAAAGTGCAGCAGAGAAAGATCTTTAATGAGACGAGAAATGAAGTATTTATCTTGACACACAACTCGTCTCTCGCTAACCTTATTGACGAATGAAGAAAAAGCCAAAGCTCCCCATCGGAAAGAAACCTGGCTCTCAGAAGCCGCTTCCATGGAAGATGAAAGGCACACTAGCTGCGCGAACCTAGCTAGCCCACACACCCCACACACCCCTCGCGCACCTCACGGAGCGCGAGGGCCTTTTTATACGAGAAGCGTATCTAAGAATGTTTTGAGTTCATCGCCTAAAATAGCGCGGTGGGAGCCGGCGGGGAGGGCGGCGAGGCGGATATTTAAGATACGGACGCGCTGGGTATCTTCCACTTCCTGAAAGAGCGCCGAGCACATGCGCCTAACCTCATGCCGTTTTTCCTCGGTGAGGATTACGACGAAGGTGCGTTCATTCAGAATAGTTACTTTGCATTTCTTCGCCTGTTCGTTCTCGATCTTGGGTCCCGCCTCCATTTTCTGTTTGAAGCTGCCGCGTAAGAGATTTCTGGTCGTGACCACATATTCCTTTTCATCATCGTAGGCACTCGAAAGTAACCGCTCCGTGATGCGGCCGTCGTTTGTCAGAATCATGAGGCCGTGTGCATCTTTTTCGAGTGACCCGATAGGGAAGACACCTTTAGGAAAAGAGCCCGCTCGCACGTTCTTCGCTCCTTCCTCGGATTGCGTAGAAACGCCTTTTTGCTTGTTGTAGGCGAAATAGAGAAGCGGCGTTGGCTTGCCGCGGAATTTAACCTCGACGATATCACTCACTCCGACCATCATGCCCACCTCCGCCTTTTTGTTATTGATGAATACTTTGCCTTTTTTGATCAGTTCATCGGAAGCTTTTCTGGTGGAAAACTTCTTCCACGCGAGGTACTTGTTAATCCGCATGGGGAAAAAAGGAACAGGAGTTTGATAAGCTGGTTTTTTCATGGTGACTCCGTACTATAGCATATCTGAATAGAGATGACGTTTTTGAATCTTTCCCACGCAATATACGTAAGCTACACTTTACTTTGGTAAAGTGCAGCCTATGGTCGTCTTAAAATGGTAGAATACGCGCTACGTCATGCAGAAAACGATTAAGCTACAAAAAGAGAACGTGGACTATACGCTTCGGCTTAACAAACGAGCAAAAGGGTTGCGGCTCTCGGTTGCCCTAGGGGGTATGCTGACCGTTACGGCTCCGCCAACGCTGGGACAGAACAGTATTGAGCAATTTATTCTTCGGAAATCACGGTGGGTGTTAGACAAACTCGATTATTTTCGACAGTTTCCTAAACGAGTCGTCATCTCGAATAAGAAGAGGCATTTTGCAGAACATAAGGGAAGAGCGCTTACACTCGTGCAAGAGCGGTTGGAGCATTTCCATCGGTTCTATCATCTCGAGTGGAACAAGATCTCTATCAGGAATCAGAAGTCCCGCTGGGGCAGTTGCTCCCGCAAAGGGAATCTGAATTTCAACTACAAGATTGTACTGCTCCCCCAACACTTAGCCGACTATATTATCGTCCACGAGCTCTGCCATTTGGGAGTGTTCAATCATTCCATAACGTTTTGGGATCTGGTGGCGAAAACTCTGCCCGACCACCGGGCGCTTCGAAGAGAACTGCGAAAAACTCCTCTCAGGTAAACACAGATAGTGGCCTCTTAGTTTTGACTGTTCGAGCCAGAGGAGAATGCTACAATATCAGCATGGACATTCCGGTAAAAAAACTGAAGAACGGATTTGAACTTCCTGAGTTTGGGCTTGGAACATGGCAGATGGGCGGGCGGGAAGAGGCAAGTAGCGAGCACGATGCGAAAGATATTGAAGGAATTCGCGCGGCAATTGGGGCGGGCGTTACACATATTGATACCGCAGAATCGTATGGAGATGGCCACGCCGAGGAACTTATGGGGCAGGCGATAAAAGGTATCGCCCGTTCTAAGCTCTTCATTACATCGAAGGTGTTAGAGGAGAACCACACCTGCGAGGGCATTCCCGCGTCCTGCAAAAAGAGTTTAAAACGGCTCGGTACCGATTATCTCGACCTGTATCTCTTGCACACTTTCAGCGCCAAATGTCCGCTCGAGGAAGCCGTGCAGGCACTAGACGCGCTGGTAAATGATGGACTCGTAAAGCATATTGGCGTCTCAAACTTTTTGCCGGAACATCTCGAGAAAGCGCAGAAACTCACCAAACACAGAATTGTCTGCAATCAGGTCCACTACAATCTGCAGGTGCGCGAGGTTGAACAAAAAGGACTTTTGAACTATTGCCAGAAGAACGATGTGATGCTCGTCGCGTACCGGCCCGTACAAAAGGGGAAACTCCTCGAAGATATTCCTGAAATTATGCGGGACATGTGCGTAAAGTATCAAAAGACGCCAGCGCAAATCGCCATCAATTGGCTCATATCGCAAAAAAATGTCGTGACGATTATCAAAACAAGCAACCCCGCCCACCTCAAAGAAAATTTGGGCGCGGTAGGGTGGAACCTCACCGAAGGTGATGTGGAGCTTTTACGGAAAGACTATCCGGGACAGGTCGATATTTCAGATGTTATTGAACTTGGGTAATATGAAAGAAGGTTACACATTCGGTGGACATGTCTCAATCGCGGGAGGATACAAGGAGGCTCTGCCGCGTGCCAAAGCGCTCGGCGGGAATGCGCTTCAAATGTTTTCAGGAAGCCCTCGGGGGTGGAACTATGCGCGCGTTACCAAAGAGCAGGCGGATGAATTCAAAATGGAGGCAAAAAGGCTCGGCATCAGAGCCGCCTATTTTCACGCCTCGTATCTCATTAATCTCGCCGATGACGGCCCGAACGGAACACATTCGGTTGAAGCGCTTATCGCGGAACTCACAGTTGCCGAAGTGCTCGGCGTGCGGGGGAGCATTATTCATTTGGGGTCGTTCAAGGAGGAGAAGGCGAAAAAGGAAGCCCTTAGCCTCGGGCTCTTTGGGAGCACAGAGAGCCTCCCTGCCTATCAGAAACATCCAAAGTATGACCTTCTTATTTCAAATATCAAAGCGGTGCTGAAGAAGTCTCCAGTGCGGGCGCTGTTTATTATCGAAGATATGGGTATGCGTAAAATTGGAAGAAGTCTCGAAGAGATTGCGAACATTATCGAAGATGTGAATGATACAAGAGTGCGGGTGTGTTTGGACACCTGTCATTTGCATGCCGCAGGGTACGATATAACGACGCCGAAAAAATTGGATAACTTTTTAAGCGATTTCAATCGGACAATCGGTTTAGAGCGGCTTGAGCTTTTCCATGCAAACGATAGCCGCGATGAATTCGGCTCGCTTCGGGATCGGCATGACAATATCGGAGAAGGGAAGGTGGGGAAAGAAGTGTTCAAGCTCCTCCTCAATCATCCGAAGACCAAAGACCGCCCATTCATTCTCGAAGTCCCCGGTTTTGACGACAGCGGCCCGGACAAAAAGAATCTTGATATATTGAAGGCATTAGCCGCGTCGTAACAATATCCTTTAGCATTTGCTCACGGCCGTGCAAATGCTAAAACGGCTCAATGGCCGAAGATGTTGAGCCGCTCCGCTCTCTATACGCATACGCCGTTGACTCTTCCAAGCCACCGTCTCCGGCAGTGGTAATTGACTTCGGCACAACGGGAGCCTACACTTTTCCCATGCTTAAAGCAGGGTTTCTCGGACTTCTCTCCGACTGGGTATCGGAGCAAACGGCCAAGGATAGAGCGGTAATGGAAGGGGCCGCTTTGGCTTTTCGCCTTGAGAAATTGCTCGCGCAGACTGACGAGCCGGAAAAAATGCTCGGCCTCTTTTCGGAATGGCTGGTATTTGACCATAAGCAGGCTATATTTGGCGGCAAAACAGGACTTCTGTGCTTCACCGAGCGCAATCCGTTCAATCTGCCGGAGGCTGAACTCTCCGCCTACAAAGAACTGCTTTCTTTTGAAGTCGGACTGTTCGCGGTAACAAGCATTGAACGGGGAAAAGGCGTCGCGCTTGCTTCGCTCGCTTCGGGCGCGGAGCGGTTTGTGCATGATGTGAACGCGAGTCTGTCGCTTCGCGGCAACGAAACCGTCTGGGGGCGTATCGCTCCGGTCGGAGGCCTCTATCACGGCGTAGGATGCCTTTTGTTCGCATTGCCGGTACGCGTCAAGGAAGGTATGCAAAAAGTAATAGCCGGCTGGAAGCCAAATTCATTTGATGCCAAAGGGGCGGCTTTATTGGCAGTTTCCCCCAAGGAGGATGCGCCGGCGCCTCCTTCGTACGAAGAGTCCAAACAGCGTTTTGAGCACTCCCTTAAAAAATGCGGCATGGATGGTTTCTTTT
The DNA here is from genome assembly GCA_964579985.1 of uncultured Candidatus Saccharibacteria bacterium. Taxonomy (GTDB): domain Bacteria; phylum Patescibacteriota; class Minisyncoccia; order Phycocordibacterales; family UBA10002; genus UBA10002. The sequence continues at coordinate 2,515 of CAZOIN010000072.1, read as the reverse complement.
CGCTTGAGGCGTTCGCCAACTGGGTGTCCGATGAGAAGAAACATGACCTTGACTTCGCTCCGCAAGCGCTGGAATTGCTTACGCCTGACGATGCGTCGTTTAGAGACACCGCGGAGCTTATTCGAGTTGCTGCCGAATTTACCAACAACATACCGCGGCAGAGTCTTGGAGGAAAGACACCGAACGAGGCAGTGCGAGAGAGGAAGAGCAGGGGAGAGGAAGGCGATTGGGAGACGGATATGTTTTCAAAAAAGCGATATATAGACGAGTTGGAACAGGCGCACGAATACATGGCGCAGGGGGAATTTGAGAAGTCATACAAAGCATTTGAACAGGTAGTGAAAGACCTACTCAAAGTCAAACTCCCGTTTTTTCATGTGTTTCGGATATACGCCAACGCCGCTGTTTGCTGTTTTCATAAAGGAGACAGCCTGTTGGGCGAAACCCTGCTTGACGCTTCACTTCGTTTGAACCCTCTCTATGATTTTGCCGTGCGGCAAAAGGAGAGATATGTAACTCCTCTTGACCCGACACGCACCGACATCTTTGGAACACTGGGAAAGAAGGAACAAAAAATGATTAGGGATATGCAAGACGATATGAGCGCAACCGGGAAACGCATGTACCAGCATCGGGTATTTTCCAAATACGAGAAACTTTTGAAAGAGCTCGGCGTTTCGCTCGCGTATCGTGCAAGAGTTACCACGACTGTCTTTTCGTTTGACGAGGACGGCAATCCGACTACAGCGCCGAAGATTGGGCGCAATGCCCCGTGTCCGTGCAGAAGCGGAAAGAAATTCAAAAAATGCTGTGGAGCGTAGATGCCTTGCTTTCGTTTTTCCCAAGCAGGGCTGTCTTTAGCATTTGCTCACGGCCGTGAGCAAATGCTAAGAGTGGTGGTTGGTCAATAATACCTATGTGATACACTTTTCTGTATGAAATCTCCGGAACAATCTCAGCCGCAACAGCCTCCGGAAGAGACTATTTCTTCCGAAGAAGCCGAAGCTATAAAAAAGGAAATGTTTATGACTGGCGGAGGGGTCAAAGTCGACCAGACAATGGAACAGTACCGGGCAGAGCGTGAACAATTATGGGAGGCAAAAAAACAACGGGAGGCCAACGAAAATCTCAATCAAATTTCTGTTGAACAGGCGAAAAAAGCGGAGATGGTAATCGCGGACCAGATTGCGGCAAACAAGGTAAGGAGTGAACTGGGTATTCCCGAGAAACCTGCACAATCCGCTGTCCCCGAGAGAGCAACACAACAGAAGACAGAGAAGGTTGCTTCACGAAACAGCGAAATGCCGGAGTTTGAAAGATTCAAAGGACTTCCGAACATTACACAAGGGCTGAATGCTCTTGCAAAAAGACTTACTGGGGCTAATCCAGATTGGCAAACAATTCAGAAAATTATTTATGATATGCTGACCACTCGAAGCGAGTTTACTAAACTTATGGAAAAAAACGGAAACAACCTCCCTAAAATACTGGAGGGATTAACGAAAGAGAGAGAAGAATATAATGAACTGGTAAAAGGGACTCTTCCGAAGTGGGTAGACCAGTCAGGTGAGTTTAAATGGGAAAGCAATCCCGCCTGGTTTGGAATAAATACGCGCCCGGAAGCTCCAAGGCGTGAAGCCGTAAACATAAAAACCTACGCTACGATACCGACAGGACAGCATAATTTTGCGCAACACCTGCCGCTTCTTGCCCAAGAGCTTAGGAAATTATCCCTCGAAAGCGATGATATCATTCAGGTGAAGGTTCCTGGCAACTTCGCTACATTCATTTCAAAAAACGATTCAATTGTTGTTCACTATAAGAAAGCCGAGAACGGTGAAAGGATTCAGGAGATTTTGTCCCGATGGATGGGTAGATATAATGTCCAGGAAGAGCCTCGAGAAATGGATCGAACGAAAGCCGCGGCGGATTCCAAGGGTAGCAGCTTTACTGACCTCGTGGCACAAAATATTGCTGGATGGCTGAAAGATAACCACGGCAAATACGACAGCAGTATGCTTTCAAAGCTCGCTGTGGAATACGCAATAGAACAGTCTCAAAGACCTCCTGAGATAAAGAAGTAATTGATGATTTGACTTAAAGAATAAAGGTTTGACGACGCGTGTTCAAACAAAAAGAATATGGATATTTTGAAGTCGTTTGTAAGATAGCCAATTCATTTGGTATAGTTAGATCTTCGGAGACAGTCCTGTGACAAATGTGCGGATGTGGCTTAACACGCATCTTTGATGGCCTGTGGTCATCATGCGGGATTCGTCTCTGAATTTACCGGCTTGTGGGAGTGATGCCCTCAAGCCGGTTTTTCTTTTGCCTGGTATAATTACTCGATGAATATTGACCTGTTAGTTGTCTTTTTTGCAAAGTATTTTCCTTATGTTGTTGCGGCGCTCTTCGTGTGTGTCGTGTTCTGGCTCGCTAAAAGTAAGCGCGAGCAGGTCGTCTTTTTTGTCGAGGGAGCGGTTGCGGCGCTTATTTCACGCGGCGCCGTTGAAGT
>CAZOIN010000071.1:0-2629 GCA_964579985.1 uncultured Candidatus Saccharibacteria bacterium | reverse complement strand
CGTACCCGGATGAGGTGATATTCGCAAGCCGCCTCGGTCGGAAAGGCGGAGAAAAAGTCTACGAGGTTCAGCGGTTGGTAAGAATACGGCACTCTTCCACTGTATCATGGATGTGTTCTGCTCTAGTTCAATAGTCATCATTTTTAATGCTATCGTTAAAAAGATACGAAACAAGGAGAAGTAATTTTACCCATTGGGCCTTGGGGTTTGTTTAGAATAATTAGGTTAATTAGAACAATTAGAATAATTATGTCTGTGTTAGCAATCATTCCTGCTCGCGGCGGCTCAAAACGAATACCGAACAAAAACATTCGTGCTTTTTGCGGAAAACCGCTTATCGCCTATGCCATTGAACAGGCAAAGCAATGTTCTCGTGTTGATCGCGTGATTGTCGATACGGACGATAAAAAAATAGCCGAAGTCGCCAAAAAACATGGCGCTGAAGTTCCGTTTCTCCGTCCGGCGCATCTTGCGACCGATACCGCGCAGGTAGTAGATTCCATCTTATATCTGCTCGCGCAGATGAAGACAGAGGAGGCGTATGAACCAACACACGTACTTATTTTGCAAACCACCTCGCCACTTCGGGAAATGCGGGATATCGATGCCTGTTTCGACATGATGCGAAAGACCGATGCCACGACGGTGCTTACGGTCGCGCCGACACATCCGAGACTCTACCATCTGAATAAAAACCAGGATCTGATCCTCGGGAATAAGTTTTCGAATGATTCCACCAACGTGCAAGCATGGAGACCGGCCTATCTTCTGAATGGCTGTTTTGTATACTTGGTGAAGACCGAAGCGTTCCTAAGAGAGAAAAAGATTATTATGGAGAACACAAAGGCGATCGTGTGCGACAAGTGGCGCTCGGTGGACCTTGACGCTCCTGAAGATTGGGCCGTTGCGGAAGTGTTATATAAAAATAAAGAACAGATCAGGACGACTATCAAGAAACTATGAGATTTTTAATCGTAGGACTAGGCTCAATGGGGAAGCGTAGAATACGCAACCTTCACGCGAACGGCGAGAAGACAATCGTCGGTTTTGATGTGCGTCCCGATAGGAACGCGGAAGCAAAAGAAAAATATGGCATTAAGACCTTAGAAACGTTCAACGCGATCTCTCCCAGAGACTTTGACGTGCTCATCATCTCAACCTCGCCAGGCGCGCATGGCGACTATATCCGCTATGCTCTAAAGCAGAAAAAACATTTTTTTGTTGAGCATCCGACAAGCAATGATGGATACAAAGAGATTCTCGCCAGCAAAAATGCAACGATTAAAGCGCCGTCATGCACATTTCTTTTTAATCCTGCCATCAAGCTCCTGAAAAAGATTTTGGGAGAAGGGAAGATAGGCAAGGTTTTGGCCTTCCAATATCACATGGGCCAATATCTTCCCGATTGGCACCCGTTTGAGGATTACCGAACGGTTTATTTTTCAAAGAAAGAAACCGGCGCCTGCCGTGAAATGTTTGCTTTCGAGCTTATCTGGTTAAATTATCTTATTGGCTCCGAGGTTAAAAATGTCTCCGGTTCGATTACCAAGCTCTCTCGCCTTGACATGAAAGCAGATGATACGATTACAGCGACAGTCACCTATAAGAACAACGTGCGCGGTACGCTTCTTATCGATGTGATCTCACGCAAGCCATTCCGAACACTGCGTATTCTTGGCTCCGAAGGCGTCATTGAATGGGAGCGGTTTGATTACGCGATCAAGGTTTTTACGGTGAAGGATAAGAAAACGGAAATAATCGCGGTCCCTCGCGGCAATCCCGAAAAGGGGTATGTGAATGAAGAAGAAATGTATATCGAAGAAATCAAGGCATTTCTTGACGCAATACGCGGCAAAGGAGTCTATCCGCTCACCTTTGAACAAAACCGTGTCAACGTCTCGATACTTGAAAAACTTATCGTGGCCTCAAAGAACTAACTCGGGGTTTTCTTTGTTATTATAGAGGATATGCAAGCAAAAACCCTTATGATTGGAGGCAAGAGAATAGGCACGGGCCAGCCGGTTTTCATCATTGCGGAAGCAGGAGTGAATCACAACGGCAATCTGTTACTCGCGAAAAAGCTCATTGATGCGGCGGCAGATGCCGGAGCTGACGCGGTTAAATTTCAGACATTTGATCCCGATACGCTCGTAACAAAAGAAGCAGCTAAAGCTTCCTACCAGAAAAAGAATGAGCCGAAAGGGAAACGGGGGGAAACACAATACGCGATGCTTAAACGGTTGCAGCTTCCCCGTAAATATCACGTCCTGCTTAAACGACACGCGGAGAAAAAAGGCATCTTTTTTTTATCAACACCATTTTCTCTTTCCGACGCGCAGTTCCTCAAAGAACTCGGAGTGCCGGCAATTAAGGTTGGTTCAAGCGACACCAACAATATTCCATATCTTCGCGCCATCGCGAAGTGGAAACTCCCACTTATTTTGTCCACGGGAATGTCCGATCTATCCGAGATAAGAGAGGCGGTAGCCACCATCAAGAAGGCAGGGAATACAAGGCTCGTACTCCTCCACACTACTACGAGCTACCCAACACCGTTCCCTGAAGCGAATCTCCGCGCCATTCAAACACTCCAAACAGAATTCGCTCTGCCTGTGGGTTTTTCCGACCA
>CAZOIN010000070.1:0-4974 GCA_964579985.1 uncultured Candidatus Saccharibacteria bacterium | reverse complement strand
GTTGACTCTTGTTTTAATACTTGCTACTATACGGCGCGTTACGCATGATATCCGCAATGAGTCCAAAAGGAATGAACGCGGTTACTGGTACCGTGACGGAAGCGCTTCCAGATACGCTCTTTAAGGTGAGGCTTCCAGATGGCACGGAACTTCTTTCGTTTCTTGCCGGTAGGATGCGTATGCATCGAATAAGGGTGCTCATCGGAGATAAGGTCACCGTTGAAATCGATCCGTACGGGGGGAAGGGAAGAATAACGAAGAGACTGTAGAACAGTCTACTCATAACAGATAACTGAATCACTGAATGACCCATTCCTTCGGAATCGGGTCTCCGTTATTCAGTCATTCAGTGATGAGTCATTAGTTATTTAGTATGCGAGTCAAAGCATCCGTTAAAAAGATTTGTGCCCAATGCAAGACAGTACGCCGAAAGGGGTATGTCTATGTTTTGTGCAAAAGCAACCCACGCCATAAGCAAAGACAGGGGTAACCAATCATACATAACCGAATAACTGAATGACCCATTCCTTCGGAATTGGAAAGCTCGGTCTTCGTTATTCAGTCATTCAGTTATAAGTCATTAGTCATTCTAGTATGAGAATCAGCGGTATTACTATTCCAGACACTAAGCGGCTCGAGTACGGGTTACGGATCATTTATGGCGTAGGACATACGCTTGCACTTAGGATACTTCGTGACGCAAAAGTGGATCCGGCCAAAAACGCGAAAGATCTCACACCCGATGAGGAGAATGCCATACGCCGCGAGGTGGAGCGATACAAGATTGAGGGAGACCTTAGGCGCGACATTTCATCAAACGTGAAGAGGCTGAAAGATATCAAGGCCTATCGCGGAGTACGGCATCTCCGAGGACTTCCTGTACGTGGACAGCGCACCAAGACAAACTCGCGAACACGCCGAGGCAACCTTCGAAAAACTATGGGCACCGGACGAAGGGCGGTTGAGAAAAAGTAACCGATAACACATGACTGAATAACTGAATGACCCATTCCTTCAGAATCAATCTCTCGTTATTCAGTCATTTAGTTATAAGTCATTAGTCATTCAGTCAGTATGGGAAAGAAGCGCATAGTTGCAAAAGGAGAAACCGAGAGCGCCGCCGGTGCCGCGCGTAGCGGCTCCTCAAAAAAGCGCGTACTTGATCGTGCTATTCTTCATGTTGAATCAACGTACAACAATACCCGCCTTACGCTTACCGATGCAAAGGGAAATGTGGTTGCTTTTTCCTCAAGCGGAGCACTCGGATTCCAGGGTGCGAAGAAAGGTACCCCATTCGCGGCGGCAAAAGTCGGAGAGGCGGTTGCGGCAAGGGCCCAGGCCATGGGAGTCCGCGAGGTGAGCGTTGTCGTGAAGGGCGTCGGATCGGGACGCGAATCTTCCATTAGAGGTTTCGTGAATAAGGGCTTTTTAATCGCCAGCATTAGAGATGCGACGCCGGTTCCTCATAATGGACCCAGACCGCCCCGCGCCCGCAGGGTATAACCGATACACACAACTGAATAACTGAATGACCCATTCCTTCGGAATCGGGTCTCCGTTATTCAGTCATTCAGTGATAAGTCATTAGTCATTCAGTCATTATGAGAATAGGACCACGATACAAAATAGCAAGGCGCCTTGGACCGGACATCTTTCCCAAGACCCAGTCGCCTAAATACACGCTTCGCGTAGGCAAGGTTATGGTAAAAGGCTATGGCCGAAGCGAATTCGGTATGCAACTAAAGGAAAAACAGCGAGCTCGATTCTCTTATGGTTTGTCGGAACGGCAATTTTCCCGCTACGTCAAAAATGCGATCCAGAAGAAAGGAAAGCGAGACGATGAAGCCCTCTATACTGAGCTAGAGACCCGCCTCGACAACGTTATCTACCGCTTTGGTATTGCTCCTTCAAGGCAGGCTGCGCGGCAATACGTTTCCCATGGGCACTTCACGGTAGATGATGTTCGGGTAACCATTCCCTCATATAGGGTGCACGTGGGCAGTGTGATCCGACTCCGTAAGGCGAGTGAAGCAAAGCCTTTGTTTGTAAACCTCAGAGACAGCATACGAGACCACCAGAGTCCAGCGTGGCTTCGGTTCGACGTCCAGAAAGTCGAGGGAACCGTGGTAGGAATGCCGAAGCTCACCCGAACCGAACTCCCGTTCAACATCGGAGCGATACTGGAATTTTATCGCAGATAGGTAGATGAATAGAATTCTAATTTTGGTAGGACCCTTGCCGGAATTGATTAAATAGGTTATTATATTTTTACCACTTTAAATTATTAATTATTAATTTGCGCAGATGGGGAAACGATTGAGTTGCGATACCCTTAACTGCCAGCATCTATGCCGGATTTCAATATTATTCTTCCTTCCAAACCCCGAGTGGTTAAAGAAGCGGGTTCATCTGGAACCTACGAAATAGACGGTCTGTACCCGGGCTACGGCCATACTCTGGGTAATTCACTTCGCCGAATTATTCTCTCTTCACTTCCCGGCGCGGCCATTACGGGAATCAAGATAAACGGTGTGGAACACGAATTTTCGACCATTCATGGCATCAAGGAGGATGTGGTGACCATCATCCTTAGCCTTAAGCGCGTCCGTATCGCGATGTATACCGATGAGCCGCAAACGCTCACGCTTTCCCAGAAAGGCATAAAGGAGGTGACCGCTGCCGATATTAAATACCCTGGGCAGATCGCCATCCTCAATCCGGAACAGCGCATCGCGACGCTCACCGAGAAGAGCGCGGAGCTCGTCATGGAGATGCGGGTTGAGAAGGGTTTGGGGTATATCCCAAAAGAAATCCTGCAGAAAGATCGCGTCGAGATTGGACAGATCACGCTCGATGCCATCTTTTCTCCGATTCGCCGCGTCAACTACGAAGTGGAAAATATGCGCGTCGGCAACCGAACCGATTTCAACCGGCTGAAGATATTCATCGAGACCGACGGTTCCCTCACCTCGAAAGAAGCACTGGAGCACGCCATCGGCATTATGATTTCACAGCTTAAGGCGATTGTCGGATTTGAAGAAGAGGCGGAGACGACCGAGGTCGCTACGGTTTCCCCGGAGTCTGAAGAAGAATCCGTACCGAAGCGCGAGATCGACACAGAGCTCCTGAAGACACGAATCGAGACCATCGGACTCACCCAAAGGACCTCGAACGCGCTTACCAGCGCGAATATCCGTACACTTGGTGGCCTCGTGCGAAAAAAAGAAGAGGACATACTCGACATCGACGGACTCGGGAGCAAGGGTGTTCAGGAGATCAAAAAGGTGCTCGGCAAGATGGGAATCACACTGAAGTAGTGAAGAAGCGGTTAGCGTCTAGTGGGAGGAGCAGAAGGCAATCCTCTACTAACCGCTAACCGCTAACCGCTTTTATGAGACATTCAAACAGAATCAAAAAATTCGGGCGAGAGAAAAATCAGCGAGGAGCACTCATGCGTTCTTTGGCAAGCTCTCTTATCAAAGAGGGTCGCATACGTACGACTGAGGCGAAGGCGAAGGCGCTGCGCCCCTTCGTGGAACGCATTATCACGCTTTCCCGAACTGGCACACCAGCCTCGAGACGCCTGGTGCGAGCCCGCCTGGGAAACGACCTTAACCTCACCAAGCTTTACAAAGAAATCGGCCCAAAGTATGCTTCCCGGAAAGGTGGGTATATGCGCATCGTAAAGACCGGCCGTCGTTTGAGTGATGGAGCTAAAATGGCCATCATTGAACTTGTATAACGCAAAACGTGTAACGTATAACGTAAGGCAAAGGAAAGGTTCTGGCGCTAAGCAATACACAATACACGATACACGATATGAAATACACCATTGACGCGAAGGAGAAAAGACTCGGACGGATCGCCAGCGAGGCGGCCGCGCTTCTTCGCGGCAAGGGCAGTCCCTCATTCAAGCCAAATGAGCTTCCTGATGTAAGTGTGGAGATCGTGAATGCTTCCCGAATCGAGCTCTCGGAGAGAAAACTTATCGGCATGAAATACCAACGATATTCAGGCTACCCGGGTGGACAGAAGGAGATAAATCTGAAGGAGTTGTTGGATAAAAAAGGCTTTCCCGAGCTGTTTCGTATGACGGTGCTCCGCATGCTTCCCAGGAACACGATGCGCTCGCGCCTTATTAAGCGTTTAACAGTCAGAAACTAATGCGAAAATACGAATTAAAGTCCAACGAATAGCTACGAATGAGACAAGACGCCTTTGACTTATTCGTAGCCATTCGTATATTAGTATAATTCGTATTTTCGTATAGCTTATGGAGACTGAAATAAAAACCGAACGATACATTGAGACAATCGGGAGGCGCAAGACCGCAACCGCGCGAGTGCGCATTACGCCCGCGGCGAGGCAATCTCTGGTGATCAATGAGCTGGACCTTGAAACGTACTTCAAGACCGACGAGCAGCGGCGAGTCGCGCTCGACGCCATTACCAAAACCAAGCTCCTGATTAAGTTCAGGATAACGGCGAAAATCATGGGGGGCGGTCTTTCCGCCCAGGCTGAAGCCTTGCGACACGGAGTCGCCCGGGCACTCGTTTTGCACGATGCAGAGCTTCGAAAGAAGCTTAAGAAGGCCGGGTTCCTCAAGCGAGATCCGCGGAGTAAGGAGCGACGCAAGTTCGGTCTCAAGAAGGCGAGAAAATCCCCGCAGTGGAGCAAACGATAGCTTGCGGAACTGCGGTAAGGTGGTTTGGGGAACAAGGACGTTCTCCGTGGAGGAGAGCAGCGAGTCTTCGAGCACGGAGAACTGTGGGTTCTTAGTCTTTCCGCACTGGTCAAAATGTTAACAAAAGAACAAAAACATCCCATGGGTGTTTTTGTTTTGAAGGGGATTCTCTTGCGCAGGAACGGAAAAATTGATAACATGACCGATACATCTGTCAAATATATGAACGATAACGATGAAAAAAACAAAAACGGCGTGGAGGGTGAGGACGTAGTGTTTGAAACCGAAAC
>CAZOIN010000069.1:0-3562 GCA_964579985.1 uncultured Candidatus Saccharibacteria bacterium | reverse complement strand
TAACCCGCGAACGCATTCGGCAGATTCAAGAGAAGGTTCTACGCAAGCTTCGCACTAGGGTTCTGGGGCGGGATCGATTTGGCTACAGCTAATCGTTTCTCCGGCGTGTTATGGGTAAATATCTATAGCCGTCGCTTTACATGCGACGGCTTTTTCTTTTCTCTTTCTGCCGTGGTATTCAAAGGGCGACAACGAAAAAACGCACATCCTCCGCGCTTTCTTGCTTGCTTTCTTTTTTCTTTTTTGCCTCGCGTTTCGGAGCTTTGGCCGCCATGCCGAGAGTATAACAGAAGAAGCGTTTAGCGATTAGTGAAATAGTCGTAGACTGCGTATAGCGTTTAGTAAAAAGAAAATCCCAGAGCATCTTTCTTTCACATCGGTTTCGTTACAAGTTCCTTGAAAGAGTTTGCAATCATGATGGATAGGATCAAGCTCGGATCTCAGGCTCATAGCATGTATGGGCCTAAAGATAGCAGAGACGGTACCCGTAGTTTCTATTTCACTGATCCAGAGAAAAACATACTTCAAGTGGTGCTCCTGCCCGTATGACACTCGTTTTTTCTGGAAATTCTCGAGATTAACCTCGGGAAACATCGAGATGCACTTTTACAGCACACAACCGATTCTGGTTGTGTGTTTCTTTTTTTACTAATCGCTAAACGCTAAACGCTGCTTCTAGTACCCTTGTAGTTTTTTCGACTTCTCATGCTGACGGATTTTTTCATGCGCTTTCGCTTCGATCTGGCGGATGCGTTCCCTTGTGACGCCAAATTTCTGTCCAACTTCTTCAAGCGTGTGCGTAACGCCGTCAATGAGACCGTGCCGAAGTTCCAAAATCTTTCGTTCTTTTTCGGAAAGATCATTCAAAATCTCCTTCACCTGGTCGCCTAAGATGCGGCGCGAGGACTCTTGGTCGGGCGAAAGTATTTTATCGTCATGGAGGAAGTCTCCGAGCGTAGATTTGCCATCATCTCCTTCATCGCCCACAGGACTTTCGAGCGAAACCGTATCTTGGTCTATCTTTTCAATCTGATACACCTTGTCTGTCTCGATGCCCATCTCGACACCGATTTCTTCGGGAAGCGGGTCGCGCCCAAGGTCCTGCGACAGCCTGCGAACTACTTGTTTATATTTAGCGATTGTTTCTACCATGTGCACCGGCACGCGGATAGTGCGGGATTGGTCGGCGAGAGCGCGCGTGATTGCCTGCCTGATCCACCAGGTGGCATAGGTCGAGAATTTGTACCCACGAGTCCAGTCGAATTTGTCCACCGCCTTGAAAAGACCAAGGTTCCCCTCCTGGATGAGATCGAGGAGCGTGAGATCGGGGCTTCGGCCTACATATTTTTTGGCGATCGAGACCACCAAACGAAGGTTAGCGCGGGCAAGGAGATTCTTTGCCTCCATGTCGCCAGCTTGAATGCGCTTGGCCAGTTCTTTTTCGTCTTTGGCGTTGATGAGCGGATACTGGCCGATCTCCTTCAAATACATCTGTATCGAATCGTAGGACGCGTCGCCCCCCTTTCCAAGGTATATGTTCTTCTTAGGATGCGGCTCCTCCACCTCCTTTTCGAGCATACCCCCTCCTTCGTGCACGGCGATGCCCATGCTATGGAATTTGGTGTAGAGCTCATCAAGAAAAACGATATCCTCCTCTATCGTCGGGAATTCTTTAAGGATCTCGTCAAAGGTCACGAAACCACGCTTCTTGCCTTTGGCGAGCAAGCGCTCAGCTTTTAAGTTGCGCTCAGCCTTTCTTTTGACCGGCTTCTCTTTTGCCGGGGAGCCTTTTTCCTGCATAGGACGCTTCCGCGCGACTCCTTTGGCTACAGAAGCTTTCTTCTTTCTTTTATGTTGGGAGGCTTTTTTTGCTTTTGGCATAGTTCCGCTAGTATAGCTAAAAATGGCTTAATGGCAATCGACATTCGTATGTCGTCCTCGCGGAAGGCGGGGATCCAGTTTGTTGGAGTTATTGGTGATTAAATCGGTGTGATTTAAGGCTGGCTAATTTTTGAGTGAGTTCTTTGCACTTTTGGAGCAGGACTTGGGCTTCTTCTTTCTTCCCTTCCCGCTCTGCTTTCGTGAGCGCGTCCATCATCTCGGAAAAAAGCGCTGTCATGTGATCTTGTTCTAAATGGCGAATGAGTTCCCGCTCCTCTTCCTTGCCCGGAGCGTTCTCACCGTAGAGCGTTTCGGCTTCAAGCAGCAGAACGTCACGGAGCGCCTGGTACTGAACCAGCTTTTTATCAAGAAGTTCCTGTCCGAATACGCGTAGAAGGTCATCCGACGCACGTTGCAGAAGCGCCTCATCTTTTCGGGACTCCGCAAGAAAATAGATACTGAACACTCTTCGCTCCAGCGTATTCGAGCGAACAGAGGGGACTGCTTTGCGGAGTTCTGGGAGCTCTTTAACCTGTGCTGCTGCAGGTAATTTCTTTAAATCTTCTATCAGAGCATCCTCTAATCCCTCGCGCAAAGAACCTCGCTCGGCAATTATCCGTATATGTTTTATCTGATCGACGGAAGAAGGAAGAAGCTTTATAAACGGCAAAATTACACTTTTAATGTAGAACATCGTTTCCTCTATCGTACCTCCCTTTTTCAGATACGCATCCAGCAAATAGATGATAATATGTTTCGCATTCTTTACGACGTTTTCCCACTCCTTAGGGTCTTTCTGAATAAGTTCTGCGGGATCCTTTCCTCCGTCAATCGCGAATACCTTTATGTTCATTCCAAGTGAAGACGCAAGTTTGATTCCTTGCCCAATCGCACGTTTCCCTGCGCTGTCTGCGTCAAAAGAAATAAGAAGATTCTCGGAAAGTCTTTTTAACCGTGTGAGTTGCTGCGCCGTGAGCGCCGTGCCCGAAGACGCGACAGTATTCTCATAACCCGCTTGATGTGCCATAAGGAGATCCATTTGCCCTTCTACCAAAATAGCCGCATCTTTTTGGCGGATGACGAGTTTGGCCTTATCGAATCCATACAAGGTCTCCGATTTATTAAAGAGGACCGTTTCGGGGCTATTGATGTACTTCCCCGTTTTGCCGTCGTCGAGTGCCGGTAATATCCGCCCTGAAAATGCGATCACACGCCCTGCGCTGTCCCGTATCGGGAACATCACTCGCCCCCGAAAGGTGTCATACACTTTTGTCTTGTCTTCCAAAGATCGCTTGATGAGGCCTGTCTTTCCCATCTCCTCCTGTGTAAAACCCTCCTTCAGCAAATAGTCATGAAGCCCTCGCCAATCGCTTGGAGCAAATCCGAGCCGCCATTCCTTTGTCGTCTCGGGTTTAAGACCGCGGCCGGAAAGATAGCTTCCCACCTCACTGTTTGTCCGAAGCATTTCTTCAAAAAAACGGGTTGCCTTTTCAAGGCATAGATACAGCCTCGCGTATTCGCTCCGCACCTTCGGATCGATTTTGGTGAGTGTAACCCCCGCTCGCGAGGCAAGTACTCGAAGCGCGCCGATAAAATCGAGCCCTTCAAATTCCTGCACGAAGGTGAAAATGTCACCCTTCGCCTGACAGCCGAAGCAATAGTACGAGCCGCGCGCTGGCGA
>CAZOIN010000068.1:0-11582 GCA_964579985.1 uncultured Candidatus Saccharibacteria bacterium | reverse complement strand
TTTGCGGGTATTCTCTTTATGACGCGTGTGGGCGCCGCCATGGTTGAGGTCATGACCGAAACGTATTTCTTCAAAAAAGTGAACGCGGGTGACGCGGCCATCGTCGGGCTCAACCGAACCGTGCGACCATTCGCGGGGGTCATGGGGCCACTCATCGCAACTGGTCTGCTTGCATTCATCTCGCTCCCTTCTCTATTTCTTGTGCTTGGCGTGCTCATGCTTCTCGGCATCCCATTTGCTCTGGCACTTAAAGATACAAAATAGTAAAAGCGGCCTTTCGGCCGCTTTTCAACTATTCATCTTCACCCTCGGTTTTCTCGTCTCTTTCAACTTCTTCATGTCCTCCATCCTCGCAGGTACACGCAAGAAGCGGTTCGCCCTCCTTTTTGCAATCTTCAGATTGGCACACCCCGGGAGCGCTGGATTGTCCCTCGCACCCTCCGGTACAAATATAATGCTTCATAAAAAAACTTGTAACTAGTAACTAGCACTTGTAACTGAAAACTTCTCTATTATTCAATTACTTGTCCCCGTTATTGTAACATGTCCCTTCTACACCCGTTCATCTTTCACCGAACCTTTCGGGATGCCGAGAATCGGACTCGGACCTCACGCACCCCATGCGTGTATACTACCACTATACTACATCCCGATCCGAAAAATTGTACGTTTCTTTTCTATCTTTTTGTCCGATCAATACAAGTGCGAAGCGCCGCAGTTTCAGTCCATCCGCACTTTCCCGATGTCTGTCGCTCGCACTTCGCATTTTTATAGCACGCGTACTCTTCCCTAAATTCACAGGTGCTCATCATCTCTTCATCCGCGCAAATCTGACCGCTACAGCCGCTTACCACGCACGCTTTGGCTACCTCGGGAGTGCCGGTTGGCGCTTTTTCAAAAGTGATGGGAATCCGTAACACATCGTCATTCTCGAGAAGTCCTGACGGATTATCCTTTTGCAGGACGAGTGTTCCTTGACCCACTGTCGGGATCGTAAAGGTAAGCACGGCTTCGAACGGCACAAATTCGGTAGTCATCCATTCCCTTTTCGCCTGCGCAATGCCTTGCGCGACTTCCTTCCCCGAAGCATCAAGCAACTTGATAGGAAAGCTGGCCTCAAAAAACCAATTTCCCCTGGCCACGCCCTTTACGGTGAGCGGACTTTTGACGCTCACATTCGGACGTGGGTCTGAAACGCGGATGAGATTATCCTTTTCAAGCTCGCCCCCGATGTCTTCACGGAAGGTCTTTCCGTCCGAAGTCCTGCACTGGCGCGGATAGCTCTCCAAGATGGGAAACCCTTTTTGGGCGCACTCGGCGAAGCTCGTAACCGTAGGCGCGGGACCTCTGCCAAAAAAGTAAGCGACAGCCACGATAATAAGCAATGCCACCCCGATCCCAATTTGCTGGAACCCTTTTTTGCGTCGTTCACTGATCATTTCATCTGCCATAACGCCATTGTAACACTTTTTTAAAAAAGTGCGGCATTGCTCATTCCCGAGCATCAGATCCTCGGAGGCTCCGAGGATCTGATGCTCGGAGCAACTATGGTAGCAGTTTTTCTACGCGTACTCCTACCAACCTTATCTTTTTACGCTGCGGATTCTCACGACGGTCGAGAAACGGAAAAAACATTTGCGTAACATGTCGGCGCAGCGTTTCGGCACTGGACATGGGCTTCCCCGAACAACTTTCTTCTGAAGAAACTTGAACTGGCAAGGGAAGCGTACGTGAGCGTGATACCGTCTCAAAATCCGCGAATCTCACGGTGAGCACGATAGTGCGAAAACTTGTGAAGCCTTCCTTCGCAACGTACCCCGCAAGATTTTTTGCCTGTCGTTCCAGATACGGAAACAAGACTTTCATATTCAAGGAGTCTTCCGGCAATGTTTCCTGCTCACCGATCGATTTTGCTGGCGTTTCTTCGATGACGACTGGAGAGGTATCTTCACCTTGAAACTTCAGAAAAAGTTCACTTCCCCACTTCCCAAACACACTTGTGAGCTTTTCCTGGCCGACCCTTCGCGCATCGGCGACTGTCCTTACGCGGAGACGAAGAAGCTTTTCCTCCGCTTTGGGGCCGACGCCGGGAATCTTCCGAACAGAAAGTGGTTCCAGGAAATCCAACACTTCTTCCGGGTGTACGATAGTGAGTCCATCAGGTTTTCTGAAATCCGAAGCTATTTTAGCGATAAGTTTGTTCGATCCGATACCAATCGAAGCCGTCAATCCTTCCTTTTCCTTTATGTCCTTTTTAATAAGTTCCGCTATGTTTCTTGCTTCCTCAAAGTTTCCTGCGAAAGATAGATCAAAAAAACATTCATCTACGGAGACCTGTTCTAAGGCAGGAGTGTCTTTTTCAAAAAGATTCCTTTCTGCCCCTTTCAAATGGGAGTGGATAATACTCATTATCTTCTTGGAAATCTCGCTATATTTCCGAAAACCCGATGAGATGAACACCACGGGCGGCAAACCTTTCTTCCGCGCCTGCTCGGAGAGTTGCCATGCTTGTTGAATAGGGGTCGCGCTCCTGATGCCATATTTGCGCGCCGCGTAATTTGCCGTGGATACCACGCCGCGGCCTTTGCCGCCCACGGGGTCGGCACCAACCGCGATTGGCTGGCCCATAAGATATGGCCGCTCCCGCTCCTCAACGGCCGCAAAGAAAGCATCCATGTCCAAATGTCCGATAATACGCATCCGGAAAGTATACCGCATGACTGGTAACTGAATCACTGAATGATGAAGACAGCACGATAGTATTTTCGCAAAAAAAGCCTATAGGCTAATTCGTGCGAATTAGCCTATAAGAAATGTGGGGAACAGGAAGATTTTATACTCTGGCGATGACCCGCGCTGGGGCGGCGTCTGCGACAATGCGAAGGGGAAGCGCCTCGACATCAAATGTTTGTAATCCGAGAAGTGCTTCAAGATTCGTGAGGTTTTCAATAATTAAAATACCGGCACCAAGTAACATCTTGTGCACTGCATAAGGCGCTCGGTCAGGACTTGGTGTATCAAGCCCGACCATTTTTACATTTCGCCTCAGGAGTTCCCGCACTAACGCTTCGGTCATTACCGGATAATCAGCAAAGTATTCGGGTGTACGGTACTTTGTCGAAAATCCGGTACAGAAAAACACAATAGCATTTTTTTGGATATTTCTATTTTCTAATATCCCTATATCCAATTCCTTCTTCCCTCTCGCGTCTACGACAATTCCCTTCCCGTAAAACAACTCAAGTGACAACTCATCAATCCGCTTCCCTCCCTCGATCATGTGTGCTGGCGCGTCAATGTGCGTCCCGACGTGCATAGTCGTCTCAAGTTTGTGGTCCGCGTAACCTTCCTTACCCACTGAAACGACCTGCGTTAAGGCAGGTTCCGGATCGCCCGGGTACGTCGGCATTGATTCGGTAAATGGGTGGGTGAGGTCAATGAAATGAGGCATGAATTATGAATTATGAATTATGAATTCGGAAGAATCTTTTCTTAACTCCAATTTCACTATTCAAATTTCTTGAAATCCAGAGAACAGGAATTGGTGCAGTATCGCTTGCCCGTGTCAGTCGGACCATCGTCAAAGACATGCCCTAAATGCGCGCCACAATTGGAACAGACGATCTCGGTTCGCTTCATGCCAAACCCAGCGTCTTCCCTATACGTTACCGCGCCTTGAAGCGCATCGGCAAAACTTGGCCAACCAGTCCCGGAATCAAACTTAACATCCGAGGGAAATAAGGCTTTTCCACACACCACGCAGGTGTACATGCCCTTTTCGTGATGATTCACAAACTTTCCCGAAAATGGCGCCTCCGTCCCCTTTTCCTGCGTTACGTGGTACTGCTCTTCGGTGAGTTTCTTTTTGAGTTCACTTTTGTCCATGCAAACGTAGTATACCACAGGGTAGTTGCTTTTTTCGTAAAAAATGTTAGGGTAGGGTCCTGAAAGGAGGTGAACAACCTCATGATGGAGCTCTTTACGATTACTCTTGGTGTCGCCCTTGGTTGCTTTGTAGCTTACTGGCTGAACAGACGCAAAGAACGACGACAAGAAATCGGGCTGAGACAGTTTACCCAAACGGCAATCCGACAGGGAGAAAAAGTAAGACGAGAAGTACAAGATTATCGGTAAGGCCTCGAGCCCAGGCTACATATGGGCTCAACTTTTTTTCTTATTCTTACTTCTTCTTATTCATAGCCATTCGTATATTAGTATCATTCGTATTTTCGTATGTTAACCTACGACATCAAAGACAAGAAGTTGGCCGAGAAAGGAAGGAAGCGCATTGAGTGGGCGGCCAAAGACATGCCCGTGCTCGCTTCCCTGTCCAAAGAATTCTCAAAAACAAAACCCTTCAAAGGCGTTCGCATCGGAGCATGCCTCCATGTCACGACCGAAACGGCAAACCTCATGCTCGCACTGAAGGCCGGCGGAGCACGGCTTCGCCTTTGCGCCTCGAATCCGCTTTCCACACAAGACGATGTCGCCGCAGCCCTCGCGCTCAAATACGGCATCGAAACCTTTGCCATCAAAGGTGAAGACAACAAAACGTATTTCAAGCACCTCAATGCCGTGCTCGATTTCAAGCCGCATCTCACCATGGACGATGGAGCCGACCTCGTCTCGGAAATCCATAAGAACAGAACCGACCTCATCAAAACAATCGTCGGCGGCACCGAAGAAACCACAACTGGTGTGATTCGTCTCAAGGCGATGGCGAAGAGCGGGAGTTTGCGCTTCCCTATCCTCGCCGTGAACGAAGCACAGACGAAGCATCTTTTTGACAACCGCTACGGTACGGGACAATCAACCATAGACGGCATCATACGGGCCACAAACAAACTCATCGCCGGTACAACCTTCGTCGTCGCGGGTTACGGCTGGTGCGGCAAGGGCCTCGCAAAACGCGCTGAAGGGCTTGGCGCTCGCGTTATCGTAACCGAGATAAACCCAATTCGCGCTCTCGAGGCCATGATGGACGGCTTCCGCGTGATGCCGATGAAAGAAGCGGTCAAACGGGCAGATATCATCTGTACCCTTACCGGCAATCGCGACGTGCTTGATACAACTCATTTTGAGGTGATGAAAAACGGCTGCATCATCGCAAACTCCGGACACTTCGATGTTGAAATCAACCTAAAGTCGCTTCGCAAAATCGCGAAGCACACCGACTCTCCCCGCCCGCTCGTTGATGAATACACCTTCCTGCCTACGCCAAGGCTTCGGCAGGCAGGCAAGAACGGCAAAAGAATCTACGTCCTTGGTGAAGGTCGTTTGGTGAACCTCGCGACCGCTGAAGGCCACCCTGCAAGCGTGATGGACATGAGCTTCGCCAACCAAGTGCTTGGAGCCCGATTTATTCTCGACAACAAAGGAAAGCTTGAAAACAAGGTGTATGTTATTCCCGAAATCGTGGACAGACAGATCGCGGAAAAGAAGCTTAAAGCGTTGGATGTAAAAATCGATACGCTTACGCCCGCGCAGGCGAAATATTTGGAGAGTTGGGAGGAAGGTACGAGCTAAGCGAAGACGCTTAGCAATTTCTGATTTCTAATTCACCTAATTTCTAATAAAATTCCATAATGATACTTGTGGGAACAATAGTCGGAGTGTTAGCGG
Source organism: uncultured Candidatus Saccharibacteria bacterium (assembly GCA_964579985.1). Classification (GTDB taxonomy): domain Bacteria; phylum Patescibacteriota; class Minisyncoccia; order Phycocordibacterales; family UBA10002; genus UBA10002. The sequence goes on along the minus strand of CAZOIN010000068.1, from coordinate 5,960 downwards.
TTCTCTTCAGTCTTCTGGCCAAGGTGGTTGGACATCCCGACCAAATGCTCCGAAATTATAGGCGCAAGTCCACCGAAGGCGTCGCATTGAGCATGTTTGTGACATCTTTCTTGGCGTATCTTTTTTATACTATTCACGGAATATTGCAAAAAGACTGGGTTGTAATTTCAGGGCAAGGTCTTGGAGTGCTCACAACCGGCATTATTCTTGGGCAGGCATTCTATTATCGAAACAGAAAAAATAGTAAAACAAACCTAGAAATTTAGAATATTGGGAATTGAAAGTTTTATTCGATGAATTAAAAATTAGGTGATTAGACAATTTTTGTATGAAGCGTCCTCTCGTTGTTGGTTCCGTCGCCTTTGACCTCATTTTCGGCATTCATGGAAAGATCCAGGATGAGATTTTGGTTGAAAAGGATGGTTCGCTTGGCCGACAGAATTTGATGTTCACCGCAAAAACGCGCGAGCACTTTTGGGGCGGGACCGGGGGGAACATTGCATACGGGCTCGGACTTCTTAAAACAAAGCCGCTTCTCTTTTCGCTGGCGGGAAAAGATTTTGAAAGTAGTGGTTTCGGCCCACATCTCAAAGCGGCCGGAGTTGATTCACGCGTAGTCGTAAATAACAAAAACTGGACGGCTGTTTTTTATGGCATGTCCGACAAGCTGGGACAGCAGATCGGCGTGTACCAACCGAACGCCTACGAAAAGATAGATACGCTTCCCCTTTCAAAAACGCTCACCTCGAAGGACTTTGCGGACGTTGGTGTGGCAATCTTTTCAGCGGGCACGGGAAAAAGCATATATCGCCATATGAAAGAGCTTCGGCAAAAGCGTGGAAAAGAAGTGGTCATTATTTTCGACCCCGGGCAGGTTATCTCTATTTTTTACGACAAAGCGATGCTTGAAAAGACGCTGGCGCTCGCGGACATTTTCATCGGGAATGAAGTGGAGTTGAAACAGCTTCAAACTATCCTCGGCTACGATATCAAAACGCTGCTCGCTAAAGGCGTAAAGGCAGTCATCGAAACCCTCGGCGAAAAAGGCAGCGTCCTCTATGAATCTTCTATAAAACAAGATTTAGCATTTGCTCACGGCCGTGAGCAAATGCTAAATGTCCAAAAGAATTACATAAAGTCAGTACGAGCAAAAAAAGTGATAGAGACTACCGGAGCGGGAGATGCATATCGCGCGGGAATGATTGCGAAACTACTTCAGGGGAAAACTCTTAAAGAAGCTTGCGAATTCGGTTCCGCTACAGCCGCCCGCTCCGTCGCCTTCCGCGGCGGCCAGACGTATAGAATCTAACTCTGACGGTACAAATAGATCGTCTTTTCTTTTGCTATCGGTTCCCAATTGGGGAAAGGAAAGGCATTCGAGACTACTCGAGCTCCGGGTTTAAGTTCTTTGCGCAACTTTTCTTCAAGCCTCGACATGATGTAGGGGATGCCGTACACGACCACTCCGTCAAAAGAAGAGAGGTCAGCGTCCCAGAAGTTGCGCATGTGTACAAATGCTTTGCCTTTGAGCCTCTGTTTCTTGAACGCCTGTTTTGAATACATCACGAGGAGTGGATTATGCTCATAGCCGTGGGCCTCTACACCAACTTCGGCAAATGCCGCCACCAAACGGCCGTCTCCACTTCCGAGGTCCACTACTTTCTCGCCGGACTTAAGGTCAAGCATTCCGATGATACGCGGCAAATATCTCCGCTTTGTGGGAACATAGAATGGCCCGCGATACAGCCAGACGAGCATGACGATACTCCCGATAAAAACAGTTGCGGAGAAAATCACGGACATAGTTGATTCGTTACACGCGCTCAATCAAACCGACGACTGCCTGATGATCACTTACGCCTTCGACAAGCCGAACCTCCGAGACTTTGTATTCCGGAGTGCTGAACAGTCCGTCCACCACATGCCTGATCCCGGACGTTACATGCAGTTTCTGATCGATGCTGGTCTCATACTCCATCGGGATATTATCTTTATAACATGATGCGAGGGCATTCCAGATCTCCCGCCCGCGTGGCGCGTTGAAGTCGCCACAGAACACGATATCCGGAAACTCTGCGAGCATTTGGAGGAGTCTTTGCATATCCTCCCGCTGGGCCTTCGAGGCATTCCCGTCCGGCGTCCAGGTGAAGTGCGTCGTACCCACCGTAAACCAATGTCCGTCGCTCCGCACTCGTGCCGCTAAAAAAATACCGTTGAAATTCTCATGCCGACCGAAGGGCACAGGATCTTCCACAGAAGGAACTTTCGCGGCTGTCCCGAAATAATACAGGGCGCGACTCTCGGTGAGGGGCAGTCGTGAGAAAAGGGTGGTTCCCATGCATATGCCGGCCTTCGCGAGAGCTTCAGTATTTCTTCCTCGATCAGCAAGACCGGTTGGCGCGTAGAGGCACTCCATACCGAGCTCTTTTTTGAATCGTGCCACGTCTCGATCAAGAATCTCCTGAAGGCAGACTACATCTGCCTGCTCCGCCTTCAGAAACGGTAATGCTGTATCATAATGCATATTGCGCTCGATATTCAAAGAAACAAGTTTGATTTTCGGCATGATGGCCTGCTTAGAACTTGAACACCCCGTTTTTGTAAATCACCTTTTTCGTCCCGTCCTTCATGTACGCTGTAACGGTGCGCGGCGTGGTTGAGATGATATCGGTATGCACCGAAGAATCGTTGAACCCGAGCCGCTCCCAATCTTCAGGTGAAAGCTCTCCGGGGTCTTGAGTATAGCAATCTTGATATGATTTCCCGAGTGCAAGGTGCGTGTTGCCGTACCTCCCTCCGATATTCTCATCATAGAGCGTAGTCGCCATAAATTTGGTGATGCGCGAAAAGCGCCGGTCGGTGAGAGAATACTCGCCTATTTTTTCAGCATTGGGCATACGGATCATCTCCTTCAGCACTTTCTCGTTCTTCCTCGCTTTCGACTTTACCACGCGTCCATCCTTAAACCAGAGTTCCACACCCTCGATAAGCACACCATAGCGATAGAGCGGCATGTTAAATCGTATCCAACCGCTGGTGCCGCGCCAGTCGGGCGAAGTGAAGATCTCGAAGCTCGGGATGTTCCTCCCGCTTCCCCCCATCCATTTTCGTTTCTCTCCGAGATTGACCCATAGATCTGCATCAGGACCTGTCACGTGAAGCTTATCTATCGGAAGCGAATTTATCTTCTTAAGATTCTTTTCCATGGCAGCTTGAATCCTGCGCCATTCTTTAACCGGATTTCTTTTATCTAAAAAACAAGCTTTGATAATTTGCCCCCAATATTCTTTCTCGGAGAGCTTGGCCTCCTTCGCCATCGCTCCCGTGCCAAAGAGCGCAATCGTCCAAGTATACTTTCCCTTATTCTCCTTTTCCCTCCGCCAGTCCATATACGGCTTCCAGGCGAGCCCACGCCGCATGATCTTTTTCGGATTGATGCCCTCAAGCTCGCGTGTATCAGTCTCGCTGTAGACAAAGATGGTATGATCTATTTCCTCGACAAGGCCTCTCGCGTATTTCTTCGGAAAGAAATCCACTTGATGCGGTTTGGCCAATTCGAAAAAGTCGCGGTCGAATGGAAACCGATCGCCCGAATCCGGCCGGTAGTCGGAGAGAACATGCCCGCCGCGTATAAGTATCGCGCGCTTAACCTCGCGGAAAAGCGCTTTTCCCGCCTCGTAGCAGACAAGGTGAACTACTTCGCCCTTTTTAATCCCTTTCCCGCCGTTTAGCGCAAAATTGACGAGTACGTCAGCGTATCTCTCTAAAATTTTCTGTGCAGGTTGATACATAGCCCCAACATAGCACAACACTTGGGAGCTGAACAAGCTGTGGAGAACAAATAGAGAAATAGTCGAACCTAGTTCGGCTGTCGAAAAAGAGATCCCAAGAACTTCCTCAACGCGGATACCGGTTTTGCTTTTGTCGGATTGAGAGGTCTCGCTTCGGCGGATTGGGGTGCGTCAGAAAGAATGATGGCGCCGGAAAGACTCCGGCCGGAGAGTACGATCATCACTGTTTTTCCTTCGCGCGAAAGAGAGGTTATCTTTTCCGCAAAGGAAATTGGAACGGGTATGCGCTCCTCAACCAAAAGTTTCGGACTCCCCACTCGTACCTCCATGCCATCTATGATTGCTCTAGCTCCTTTGCCGGGCATGATCTCAAATTTATCAGTTGGCAGCGGTGGAAGCTGTTTTGCCTTCGCCTCATCAATGAGCGTTTTTGCTACACTAAAATCCGCCAAATAATTGACGGAAGCTGCACGCTGAAGTACCTCTTCTTTAGTTCCTTCAACCGCAATAATGTCGGAAACTTTGTATTCTTGTTCGGGCATATATAGAACGCCCATCATCTTAGCATGGAGATCGACGATTTGCAGAAATAAACAAGTATGCTAGAGTAGTTTATACATGCGACGAATCACTCTTACGACAAAGAAGATGACTAAAAAGGCACTCATTGAGGGCTTCTTTTTGCTACCGTTACGCTCCACTCTCTCCTAACGGCACCGAAGAAAAACCCTCAATCGCAAGGTTGAGGGTTTTTCTTTCGGCATGGTACCGGAAGGCTCATTGAAAACTTAAGACACTATGATACTACGACTTGTACTTTATCAGATCACTGCTGTACCCTGCAGGCTCTTCGGGACTGTCGTACAGGAAGAAGCACTTGGAATGAATAATGCCGTTGTTCCATCCGATCATTTTCTTTTTATTACGACGACGCGATATTCCGGTGATTTAGAGAATGACATTGGAACTCTCGTGAAAATCACTAAAGGTGAACTCAGTCGAGAAGGAAGGAAGCTTGAAGTTGAATGGGTAGATAGTGGTACTATCCAGCGTTAAAAAGGTAAGCCGCACCTTGCAAAAAGGCGCTTGAAATCCTCGAGCGCCTTTTCCTTTTTTACCGATAACCGACTACTGCAACACGTTATATATCCACGGCACCGAGACGGCGTAGAGCATGAGCAGAGCTCCGACGAGTGCCATGTTCTTGGTGAACTGAACCTTTTCCATTCCTCGTTTCGCAGGATCGGATTCCCTCCAAAAAGCGTGCATTTTGTAAGAGACAGGAACCAAAAAAATAATCAGAAGCGCGAGAGACGCTTCGGGGGCGATGCCAAAAACGATGCCTAAGCCTCCGAGTAGTAGGAGTACGCCTCCGACAAAAACAGCGGCGCGCGCTGAAGGTACGCCTTTCGACTGTGCATACCCCGTCAGCCCCTCGAGATTCTTAAAATGATTCCACGCGTTCATCAAGAAATATCCCCCGAAAATAAGCCGACCGATCAAAAATAAAATATCCATAATAAAAAACTGAATAACTTATAACCAATGACTGAATAACAAGTAACTAAATAGTAGCACAAAAATCGCCTTTGCTTGGGTCATTCAGTTATTTGTAATCAGTTTCTTGAATTCCTCGACCATGGGTACTTGCTCCGCCTCGGTGCCATACACTATGGAGAGATAGAGTGTCGTCCAATCGGCGATAAGGAGTGACGAGAATATCTTTTGGAGCGTGGTGTTTCCCTGAAGCGCAACTTCAGTTACGGGAAGGCCGCGGCCTTCGTAGAGCTTTCGAGTAACCTTCATGCGTTTCTGAATTTTCGGGTGGTCTGCGCTGTCAGTGAGAAAAACAAAATGGAATTTGCGCGACAATTCTTTTGTGGTTTCTATTGCGTCGAATCCGGTCATTTCGTTATGGTTGAGTTCGGGAAATACATTATAGAATGCGGGGATCTTTCCAGTCTCGTTGAATTTAATTTTCCAGTTATAGGCAACGCCAAGATTGCGCGAAGAAGCATAAATAATCGGGACGAAACTTCGCAGTTTCTCTGACAACTGTTTCCCCTTTTCTTCAAGCTCGTCTGGCTTGAGTGTGGCCGGGAGCGTGCCAAGTTCCTGAAGAAGCCCCACATCGCCGATTAACGCGGCAAGCGCAACCATTGAAAATCC
>CAZOIN010000067.1:0-5833 GCA_964579985.1 uncultured Candidatus Saccharibacteria bacterium | reverse complement strand
CCCGCCCGAATTTCGCCAAAAGAAATCAGCGGAGCAAATGGAAAATTCCTCCCCAAACCCCTCCTTTTCCATTTGCGACATCCGAATTCAAAAACAAATCAGCCGAAGTTTTGGCAAATCCTTTCCCCAAAAAATAGTTTTCGCAAAACCGAGTCCGCATTAGTCCCGCCACCTGCCCGAATACTTGGAGGGCAGAACCCCAAAAAGAAAAATATCCTTTCTATTTTAAGAAAAATCCACCCCCGCGAAAATCAAAAGAGCAAGGAACATTTTTCTTTTTGGGGTTGCCGAGTGAAGCGAGGCGGTGGCGGGGCTTTCGTGGAGCGTACGATTTAATTTAGAGCCGCCACGCGCTCCGCGCGTGCGACATCATTTGTTTTGGAAATAGGTGCGAGCTTGGTACAATAGAGACACCAAATTGGACTTTGTGATTTTTTGCGGGGGGAAGCAGAGGTTTGCTCGCCGCGCCTGCTGGCGCGGCTCACAAGGAATTGGGCGGTAGGATTTACATTATCCTCCATAAATGCTAAAGTATTGTAATCCTTGGGACTGTCTCAAGGAGTCTTGAAACATTTCTTTTACAACTAGAAAGAAGGAACAGCATGTATGCGCACAGCATCGGTGTATTGCGAAGGGATTATCACGACCGCTACGCCGAAATCACCCACAACACTCTTAGCCATGTTCAGAAGAACACGGCGAGGAAATATAATTATGAAAAGCACGAAGCAACAACTCAAGAAAGAGTCGCTGGTATTAGGGAAACTACTCAAAAAGATTGCTCCGCGTATCGGCCCTTTTTTATTTTTTTATGGTATAATGGCTTTAGTCAATTGCAACAACATGCTTCATAGCCATAAGCGAAAAATTTGGTCTAGCTTTGTTTAAACCGCTCTTCACCGCTGGTAGAGCAAGATGTTTTTGTATTTGCTCCCGCGCTATATTAATTAACTTTAACAACTAGAGAAATATGAACTACATTAAACAATTCATAACAAAGAAAAATTTGCTCTTTATTGCAATCTTTGCGCTTGTCGGATTTATCGCGCTTCAAATTCCGGTTGCGCAGTTAGAGGGATCAAAGGCAAAGTTCACTGTCTACGACGCGTTTGCGCCCGTGGCCGGTTCTTTCATCGGAAGCGTGCCCGGCGTTATCGCGGTCTTCCTGATGCAATTTTTCAATTTCCTTATCCACGGCGCGCAAATTGAGGACGTCGGAACAATCATTCGCTTCTTTCCGATGCTTTTTGCCGTGTTGTATTTTGTGAAGAAAGGAATATCCAATGTTATTATTCCGATGATCGCAATCGTTGCGTTCATAGCGCATCCAATCGGCCGCGAGGTCTGGTACTTTACGCTGTTTTGGACAATTCCAATCATTTCCTACTTCTGGCGCGACAGGTTTTTGTTCGCCCGCGCGCTTGGTTCTACGTTTACCGCTCACGCGGTCGGCGGCGCTCTGTGGATATGGGCATTCGCGCTTCCCGCTTCGGTTTGGAATAACTTAATTCCCGTTGTTGCCACGGAACGCCTTTTGTTTGCGCTTGGGATTTGCGGGTCGTTCGTTGTTGTAAACAATCTCCTTTGTCTTTTGGAGAAGAAACGTTTACTGCGCCTTGGCTTCTCCATTGATCAAAAGTATCTTGTGCCGACTCTACGCGATGCCTAATATTCGTTACCGTTGAGCCGCTTATTTTCGGGCGCGGAAAGGAAATGTTTGTTGACAGCACCCGAACGACACGCGTTCGGGTGCTTTCGGTAAAACGACTCAATCGCACCGGCACACTCCTGCTTCATTATCAGATTAACCCCGTTAGATGATTCGAAATATCTAACGGGGTGAACCATGAACAACCATGATTATCCAACCAATCAAAACCCGTGTCTTTCAAGAGGGCGACGATTTACTTGCTTTCATCACGGACTATTTCAAGAACATCTCCGAAAAATCCGTGATTGTCATTACCTCGAAGATTGTCGCCCTAGCGGAGAAAAGAACAGCTATCGCTCTAAATGATAAGGCCAAAGAGAAGCTGATCCGCAGAGAAAGCGAATTTGCCATACCTACTAAATATGTCTGGCTCACCGTTAAAGACGGAATGGTAATGGCTTCGGCCGGAATTGACGAGTCAAACGCGAAGGGCAAGCTCATCCTTTTACCAAAAGATAGTTTCAAGACTACTCGCTTTTTGCGCAATAAATTGCGCAGGAGGTATGGTGTGAGACACTTAGGCGTCTTGATTAGCGATAGTCGGACTATTCCACTCCGCGCCGGTGTAACCGGTGTTGCCTTAGGATACGCGGGTTTCCGCGGCGTGAAAGATTATCGCGGCCAGCCCGATATTTTTGGCAGAAAGTTTAAATTCTCGCGTACCGATGTTGCCGATAGTCTCGCCACGGCCGCGGTTTTGGTGATGGGTGAAGGTAACGAACGGCAGCCGCTCGCAATTATTGAAGGAGCGCCGGTGGAGTTCCGCGATCGGGTAAACCGCAAGGAGCTCCAAATTGATATTAAAGAGGATATGTACCGCCCTCTTTTTGCAAAGTTGCCTAAATTGAAACGATAGTGGTCTTGATGGTGTCTTTCGCGGCAGATTGACTCTGTTCGATGAATTCAATATCTGTAAAGCCTACCGCGCAATTTTGGCGAGCGGGCAAAAATTTTTTCCCTCAAACTCCCCCAATTTTTATCCGTAAGCGTGGGGTCGCCTCCGCCTGTCCGATAGGGCAGAATGCCGAAACAAAATTTTCTTCTTCCTCATGTGAATTTTTTTGGGAGCGCGCGAAATCAGAAATTACAGAAGAAAATTTTGTTGAGGCGTAGCCCGGCCTGCGGCGGGGCGAGGAGGCGTTGTATGATTGGTAATATTTGGTAATATTCAGAAATTTTTGATACAGTGAATTTAGAAAGTGCCGTCGGTTTTTTGTTCAAAATGGGTTCGCGCATTTTCAAACAAAGGGCATTGTGTATTCGTAACGGGGCACGCATCGGAAGGGGTCAAAGCGTTTTAATAGCTTTGACGGGTATTGTGAGCATGCGCGTTTAGCACACACGCCACCCATACCGGGGGAGTATGCTAAGGCATGCTCCCTTTTTATTTTTTATAACTGACCAGCGTCAAATTCAAGCCATAATTTTTTCTTGCTATTAAATAATCTTTTCAGTAATGTACCTATAGCGCATCTATAGTAGGTGTTGTTCTTTGACACCACAAACATTCAACCGGGAAGGAAAAGCCATGATATACTCCCTGTTTCGTCAGATCAGCAGTGGGCTAGACCTTGGTTTTTACATTGAAACCACAGGTCAACTGTCCGAGTCGGATCAGAATCAGCTCCACTGGCTCATCGCAGAAACGTTTGAGCCAGGAAACACCGGAATCGAACCTCACATCGCAGCTTCGGAAGCTGTGGAAATCGGACCTCGGCTTTCGATCGAGACTCCGTTCTCGTCGAATGCCGTCTCGATTTGTCAGGCCATGGGGCTGAGGCAGATCACCCGCATCGAACGCACTCGCCGCTACGCTGTCGGCAACGGCCAGTCGGTCGAGATTCTCAAGGATCGTCTTGATCGGATGACCGAGCAACTCTATCCGAACGGGATCGAGAGTTTTGACACCGGCACCACGCCGGAAGATGTCCGAGTGATTGACCTTGTGGGTCGCGGAAAAGTGGCGCTCGAGGAGATGAACAGTGCGCTTGGTTTGGGCATGGATGCCCGAGATCTCGAGTACTATCAGCATCTCTTTGCGGAGGTCTTGCGCCGGAATCCGACCGATGTCGAATTGTTCCAGCTGGGCAACGCGAACAGTGAGCACAGCCGGCACTGGTACTTCAAAGGCCAGATCGTCATCGACGGAACACCAAGGCAGGAGACATTGTTGGAGATCGTTCAGCGACCGCTCCAAAATCTCGGCAGTGAAAACTGTAGCCTGATTGCTTTCAGAGACAACGCCGGTGTGATCAAGGGATTCGGCACACGCCTGATCTTGCCAGTCACTCCGGGCAGGCCTTCGGAAATGCGCATCAAGGATGCGGTGGTTCATATCACTTGCACCGCCGAAACGCATAACCATCCGACCTTCGTCGCGCCCTTCCCCGGTGCCCAGACGGGTTCCGGCGGACGGATACGCGACAACAGTGCGGTCGGACGTGGCGGCATCGTCGGCAGTGGCGTCGCCGGTTACTTTGTTGGAAACCTTTTCATTCCCGGATACTCAATTCCGGGCGAGGTTGTCGGCGGAGACAAGCCGTCGAAGTACGCTTCGCCCCTCTCGATTCTCATCGAGGGTTCGAACGGCGTATCGAGCTACGGCAATCAGTTCGGCGAACCACTAACTCTGGGCTTTACCCGAACCTTCGGTCAGGTAGTCGGCGGAGAATGGCGCGAGCCCCGCAAGCCGATTCTCTACAGTGGTGGCGTCGGTCATTTGTTTGATGGACACATTGCCAAAGAATCACCGGAAGTTGGAATGCTCATCGTGCGGATCGGCGGTCCGGCTTATCCCATCGGGGTCGGTGGTGGCAGTGCCTCAAGCATGATGCAAGGTCAGAACACCGAGTCGCTCGATTTCAACTCCGTTCAACGCGGCAACGCCGAGATGGAGAATCGGGCGAATCGGGTCATTCGGGCTTGCGTTGAAATGGGAGACAATAATCCCATTTCGAGCATTCACGATCAAGGTGCCGGTGGTCCGAGCAATGTCCTCACTGAACTCCTCGAACCCCTTGGCGGCAAGATCGGTATTCGCGGCATCGTGCTTGGCGACAAAACCATGTCCGTCCTCAAAATCTGGAGCGCCGAATTCCAAGAGGGATATGGCCTTCTGATCCGGGCGGAACAGATCGAGATTTTCAAGTCGATCTGCACACGCGAGCGCGTCAACTGCGAAGTCCTAGGGAGTATCGACGGTAGCGGAAATGTTGTCGTTCTCGACACTCAAAACGGGACAACGCCCGTCGAATTGAATCTGGAGCAGATTCTCACGAATATGCCGCAGAAGACGTTCGAGTCAACCCGGCATTTCTTCGGCCTCAATTCTCTGGATTTGCCGGATGTTACTGTCGGTGAAGCAATCCAGGCGGTGTTCAAACTTCCTGGCGTGGGCTCGAAAGGGTTTTTGGTTCACAAAGTGGATCGAAGTGTCACTGGGCTCGTAGCGCAACAACAATGCTGCGGGATCGCCCAGATTCCGATTGCCAATGTCAGCGTCAACGCGCAGAGTCATTTCGGTCTGATGGGAAGCGCCTCCGCGGTCGGCGAACAACCGGTGAAGATGCTCATCAATCAGAACGCCGGAGCCCGAATGGCAGTGGCAGAAATGTTGACCAACCTGGCCTCGGTGCGAATCAGCGGTATCGGAGATATCCGGTGCCGTGCAAACTGGATGTGGCCGGCGAAACTGCCTCACGAAGGCGCTCTCCTCTATGATGCCGTGGTGGCCATGTCTGACCTCATGGTCGGGCTCGGCATCGCGGTTGATGGCGGCAAGGATAGCCTTTCCATGGCCGCGACGATTTCGGGAGAGCTCGTAAAAACTCCCGGAAGTTTGGTGATACTTGGATACGCACCTGTGCCCGATATCACGAAGAAGGTTACGCCGGACATCAAAAAACCGGGAGAAAGTTATCTCGGTTTGATCGATCTAGGGCTTGGGAAGAATCGCCTCGGCGGTTCAGCTCTGGCTCAAGCCTTCGACCAGCTCGGCGACGAGTCGCCTGATGTTGAAAATCCCCAGCTCCTCAAGAATGCGTTTCTTGCGGTTCAGCAGATGATCGACGAAGGGTTGATTCTGTCTATGCATGATCGAAGCGACGGTGGCCTCATAACCGC
>CAZOIN010000066.1:0-19967 GCA_964579985.1 uncultured Candidatus Saccharibacteria bacterium | reverse complement strand
CGTGTCCTTGAAAAGACAAAGCAGCTGCAGAAGCTTAACGCTTCTCTTGAGGAAAAGATACTTGAAAGGACGGATGAGCTTAAACGCACGGTTGCGCGGATGGAAGAACTGAATCAAGAACAAGATATGGGCGCTAAGCTGCTCATTCGCCGTGATCTGGAACTTAGTCACGCCAATGAGAGGCTTCTTGAGCTTGATCGGAAGAAATCGGAGTTTGTCACGATTGTGGCTCACCAATTGCGTACCCCTCTTTCGGGGATAAAGTGGATTTTAAGCATGCTTATTAAGAAAGAATTCGGATCCCTTGCCGATGATCAAATGACTTTTATCATGAAGGCCTACGAGAGCAACGACCGGATGATCTCTCTCGTAAACGATATGCTCAGCGCCGACCGCATTGAATCAGGAAAAGTCCGCTATGTATTCCAGCCCGTGCAACTCATCGAGGTTATCGACAATGTGCTTTTCGAGCTTCTCCCCGAAGCGAACGCTAAAAACCTCTCGCTGCGTTTCGAGTCCCACCGAGCAAAGTTTCCAAAAGTAAAGGCGGATCCCGAAAAATTGCGCGACGTATTTCAGAATCTTTTGGAGAATTCGCTAAAATACTCCCGTCCCAATGGCACCATCGAAGTGGGCATGAAAGTCGAAGGGCCTGATGAGGCCATGGTGTGGATCAAGGATGATGGCATCGGCATTCCGAAGAAACAGCAAAAGAATATTTTTGAACGTTTTTTTAGAGCCCAGAACGCGATAAAGCTTGAGACGACGGGTTCAGGACTCGGATTATTTATCGTAAAAAACATCATTGAACGGCACGGCGGGCGAATCTGGTTCGAAAGCGAAGAAGAGAGAGGAACAACCTTCCGTTTTACCCTGCCAATCGATAAGACTGGGGTGCACACAACCGGCCCGGAGGCGGTTTCGGTTGTTGATGGACTTTGATCATTGGGCACCATATAATTACTGTATTGCTATATTGCTGAATGGCTAAAATGATTCAACAATTGAGCAATCTAACAATCTAACCATAGTTTATGGTTCCAAAGATTCTAATCATTGAAGACGACATTTTTCTCGGGGACGTGCTGATTCAGAAATTGAAGGCCGCGGATTATGACGTCCACTTGGCTCGTGACGGCGTTTCCGGGCTCAAACAGATTCGCGAGCAGCATCCCGATCTTGTGCTTCTTGATATCATCTTGCCGAAGATGAATGGCTACGAAGTACTGGAAGCAAAGCAAAAGGATTCGGCCATTCGCTCAATCCCCGTCATTGTTATCTCAAATTCGGGTCAACCGCTCGAGATTAACCGTGCCCTCGCGCTTGGCGTGAAAGACTATCTCATCAAGGCACAATTCGATCCGGAGGAGGTCATCGTGAAGGTACGCTTGCAGCTTGGCAAAGGAGGAAACATCCCAACCGCTGGGGTAAAGGACACTCAGTCGAAGCCGGCATCTAAAAGCTCTACCAGTCTTGCCGGAAAGAAGATCATGTGGGTGGAGGATGATAAATTCCTTAGCGAAATCATTGCGCGGAAACTCTCGATGCAGGGTTGCGTTTTGTTCCATGCAACTGAAGGGGCGGAAGCGCTTAGGATACTGGAAAAAGAACAGCCTGACCTCATTCTCCTCGATATTCTCCTCTCCGGTATCGACGGCTTTGAAATCCTGAAGCGGATAAAGAGCAATGGAGAAACCAAGCACACACCGGTCATACTCCTTTCCAATCTTGGGCAGAAGCAAGATATCGAAAAAGGAAAAATGCTTGGTGCCGCGCGTTTTCTGGTCAAAGCGATGATGACGCTCGACGAAATCATTGAAGAGATAAAAACGGTGCTTAAGGAAACGAAAAAATAGGTGGGGAAGTAGCTTGTACCAGATAAAAAACCAGCAGGGTTTTCCCTCGTTGGCTTTGGTGTTCCTTCCCAGACTGGCTATAACGTCATGGCAATAAGTATCGCAGCTAACGATAGTGCCAATACAATGAGAAGAATAATCTGACGGGGGGTCAGAATCCCCTATCAGGGAGCTTTTTGAATTTTTCCACAAACTCCTTTCGTTGTTTCAGAGTATATCATTTTCTTTTAAGTCAGTCTCTGATATAGTTTTCCTCTACCCACCCTATAGCGCAAGCTATGGGGAACTAGCCGTATTCAGGTAATCTCGATGTGCTCAATATGAAGGCAAGCGACAAAATTATAGTTAGGGGAGCGCGTACCCACAATCTCAAGAATATTACGGTGGAGATGCCGCGCAATGCGCTGGTGGTGTTTACGGGACTTTCCGGCTCGGGAAAGTCGTCACTCGCATTTGATACCATTTTCGCCGAAGGCCAGCGCCGTTACGTCGAGTCGCTTTCCGCCTACGCGCGCCAATTTCTCCGCCAAATGCAGAAACCGGATGTCGATGAGATCATTGGGCTTTCGCCAGCAATCTCGATTGACCAGAAGTCCCGTTCGAACAATCCACGTTCAACGGTCGCCACGATCACCGAGATTTATGACTATCTTCGGGTGCTCTTTGCGCGTGTGGGGAAGCCGTACTGTCTTTTGTGTGGCCGCGAAATCAAGAAACTCTCGGCTGAAGAAATTAAGCATGTCATTTTGAATTTCGTGGGGAAGATTCTTTCCGAGAAGAAAGGCAAAAAAGTACTGGGCGTGGAATACAGCGATCTAAAGCTAAAGCTCTACGCACCAGTCGTTGTGGGGCGAAAGGGTGAATACTACCAATTGCTCTACGACCTTTTGGGAAAGGGATATAAAACAGTCAAAGTTGATGGCAGAGATCAGAGTCTTCGTGAACAGATCGTTCTTGAAAAACACAAGAAGCACGACATTGACGTGCTCGTTGACGAATATTTCCTCACCGATCTTTCAAGGGGAAGCGAGATACTCCAAGAACGTCTCCCTGAAGCGATCGAGCGAGCGCTCCATGAATCAGATGGCCTTTTGAAGATCGAGATTCCCGCCTCCGCTGAAGCTGCGACCGGCAGGCCCGCCTCCGCAACGGTTACGGCAAGCAAACTGGGGAAGGCTGCTGAACCACTTGAGAGCAAAATCATTTCGGCGAAGTTCATGTGCCCGTATGACGGATTTTCCTATCCGGAGATCGAGCCTCGATTGTTTTCATTTAACTCTCCGTACGGCGCCTGTTCCGAATGTAATGGTCTGGGGACCAGACACTTTTTCGGCGATGAGGTGTGTCCAAAGTGCCAAGGAGCACGCCTCCGTGCTGAAGCCCTGCATGTTCGCATTGGAAGCACAAAAAGAGTGTCCAGGGGGAAGAACAGCGAGGAAAAGGGACTGAATATCGTCGAGCTTGCGAGCCTCTCGATCGCGGATTCGTATGATTTTTTTATAGAACTTAAACTCTCTCAAAAAGAGCGTGAGATCGCAAAGGTGGTACTGCGCGAGATCGAATCGCGTCTGCAGTTTATGGTTGATGTTGGCATTGACTACCTTACCTTGGAGCGCCGGGCGCACACGCTTTCAAGCGGCGAATCCCAGCGTATCAGACTGGCATCCCAGCTCGGCTCCGGCCTCGTCGGAGCGCTCTATGTGCTCGATGAGCCGACCATCGGACTTCACGCAAGGGATAGCGCGAGGCTGATAAAGACACTGCTCCATCTGCGCGATATCGGAAACACGATTCTAGTGGTGGAGCATGACGAAGAAACGATCCTCGCTTCGGATTATTTGGTCGATATCGGTCCGGGTGCCGGAGTGCATGGGGGGAAGATTGTCGTTGCCGATTATCTGGAGAAACTTCTCAAAGCGAAAAGTCCGCCAGCTGGCGGAGAATCACTTACGCTCGCGTATCTGCGAGGCGAAAAGGAAGTCGTAGTGCCGAAGGAAAGGAGAGTACAGGACAAAGGTGTCCTCCGCATCCGCGGCGCGAATCTTTTCAACATCAAAAACCAGAGCGTCGATATTCCGCTGGGGAAGTTCGTCGCGATCACGGGAGTGTCCGGCTCGGGAAAGTCCACCTTCATGTATGAGATTCTGCACAAAAATCTGCAGGCACGGTTTGAAAGGCGCTACAGATCAGCAGAAGTATTCAACGTCGGTTCATTCACCGGCACGGAATATCTTTCTCGCTCTATTCTTATCGACCAGTCCGCAATCGGCCGCACGCCGCGTTCCAACCCAGCGACCTATACCGGCGCGTGGACATTCGTTCGCGAACTCTTCGCGGAGAGTGAAGAGGCACGAGTACGCGGCTGGGGTCCGAGCCGCTTTTCGTTTAACGTAAAGGGTGGGCGATGCGAAGCCTGTCAGGGTAACGGCGAGATTGCGGTGGAAATGCACTTTCTGCCCACCGTGTATGTTACCTGCGATATCTGCAACGGCAAACGCTTTATGAAGGAGACGCTCGAAGTGAAGTACAAAAAGAAAAGCGTGTACGACGTGCTCCAGCTTACCGTCGAAGAAGCGCTAACCTTTTTCGAGGATATTCCCGCCATACACGACAGGCTAAAGACGCTCAATGAAGTAGGCCTTAGCTACCTTAAACTTGGACAATCTGCGACGACGCTCTCGGGTGGCGAAGCCCAGCGCGTGAGAATTTCCTCGGAATTATATCGCACGCACGTGCAGAAGACGATCTACCTACTTGATGAACCGACCGTGGGTCTTCATTATGAAGATGTAAAGAAACTCATTGAAATATTGCAAAAGCTTGTCGATCACGGTAATACGGTGATGGTGATCGAGCATAACATGGACATCATCAAGTCTTCGGATTATATTGTTGACTTCGGGCCGGATGGCGGCTCGGGCGGAGGCAGTATCATCGCAAAGGGCACGCCGGAAGAGGTGGTGAATAATGATAAATCCCACACCGGCAAGTATCTGAGGAAGGCTCTAGGCAAGTAAGAAAAATGCCAGCCGATTCCGTATCGGCTGGACAGATGCTTCTCTTGAATTCAGATGGGTCTATGCCCGCTGCCGAACCTTCTTCAGGCGTACCACAACTAATGATGACTTCTGAAGGAGCTCCGCCGCCCAAACATTCCATAGGTCTTTTGCCGGAGCAATCCTGATCGTGGGCACGAAATCTGAAGCCGCAAGGAATCTAGTCTTGATTTTCATCTTTTTCCTTCCGCTTGCTGCGTTGATTTTTGTCTGATTTATGTATAGCATACTAAACGTGAATCGTCAAATCGTCCGAAAAGCACCACTCCAGAAAAAATTGCCAGACACGCCGGGTGTATATTTTTTCCTTGGACGAAATAAAAAAACTCTGTATATCGGAAGGGCGACTTCGCTGCGGAGTCGGGTGCGCAGCTATTTTGTAGAGGCCCTCGCGGAAAAGCGGAGTTTGTGGATTGAGAAGATGATCGGTGAAGCAAGGGGTATTGATTTTAGGAAAACCGATTCGGTACTCGAGGCCGTGCTTTTAGAAGCCGATCTCATCAAGAAATTTCAGCCTCCCTACAATACCGATGAAAAAGACGACAAAAGCTTTAACTGCGTCGTCATCATCAAGGAAGATTTTCCTCGAGTACTCATTATCCGGAAAAAGGATATTGATTTTTCTTCCCTTGAAGCTAACAGCTATAAGCTAAAAGCTATTTTTGGTCCATTTCCCAACGGATTCCAGTTGCAGACGGCACTGAAGATCATACGAAAAATATTTCCCTTTCGAGACCTCAAATGCACGCCCCTACAAGGACACCCGTGTTTTAATCGCCAGATCGGACTCTGTCCGGGAATCTGTACCGGTGAGATAAGCAAAGAAGAATACGTGAAAATTATTCGAAATCTTAAACTTTTCTTTCAAGGGGAAAAATCGCGCCTTCTAAAGCTACTCCAGAAGGAGATACAGATGGCAGCCAAGCGGCAAGAGTTCGAGAAGGCGGGGGAACTAAAGCGGCAGATGTTCGCGCTAAAGCACATCCAAGACGTTGCTTTGATGAAGCGTGATTTAGATTCTGCGTCAGTTCAGCGTCTTTTCCGTATTGAAGCGTATGACCTATCGCACTTTGGCGGTAAGGAAAGAGTGGGGGCTATGGCGGTGATTGAAGGTGGGGTCGCTAGGTCGGGCGAATACCGGCTGTTCAAAATACGTGGCGAGCATGGCGTTCATGAAGTGGAGGGCCTTAAGGAACTTTTACGCCGACGATTCAACCACACCGAGTGGAAGTTTCCACAGCTTATCGTGGTGGACGGTAATGAGGTTCAGAAAAAATCGGCTGAAGAAATGCTCCGTCTACTCGGCCGGGCGATTCCGGTTATCGCGCTCGTTAAGGACGAAAGACATCGGCCCCGCGAGCTTTTGGGTGACGCACTACTCGCTCAAAAACATCAGGCAGGCATTTTTGCCGCAAATAGCGAGGCGCATAGGTTTGCGCTCAAATTCCAGCGAAAGCGACGCCAAATTGTGTAGAGTTCCGAGCATCAGATCCTCGGAGCTCCGAGGATCTGATGCTCGGAGGGAATACCTGCACTAAGCTGAAGATTGATTGTGTCTGCCGTGTATGCCAAAGTATCAAGGAACCAAGTAGACGAATAGAGAGATAGTACGGGCTGCCCGGCGTTTTGTTTTCTAGCGTCTGGCAGCCCATCTTTCCCTTTAGCTCTTTTTGCATGTTGTATGTAATTTTAATCAAACCGCAGAATTCCACGCGAGCTTGCTGCGGGGATAGGACGAGCAGTTTTTATTTTGGCCGCCCTTATGGTGAGGGATGGCTGATACGAGGGTGGCGTTGTTTTTCAAAACGCGCCACCCTTTTTTTGTGGACGATCCTTATGAACTCCCATTCGTGCTATAATTTTTCCCATGTTTTCCAAGACTCGAGTGGCGGTCCTTCGCGGTGGTCCATCCAGCGAATATTACGTCTCACTGAAAACGGGATCGACCATACTTGCGCATCTTCCCGAAAAATATCACGGGCTCGATGTCTTTATCGATAGGGAAGGCATCTGGCACTTGCAGGGGAAAGAACAGTCCCCTGAAAAGATATTGGGCAAAGTTGATGCGGTATGGAACGCGCTTCACGGAGAATATGGTGAGGATGGCACGGTACAGTATCTTCTAGAAACTCACGGTATCCCGTTTTCCGGTTCGCGACGGCTGCCTGTGGCGCTCTCGCAGAATAAATCCTTGGCAAAGGGAATTGTTCAGCGTTTCGGCATCAAGACTCCGTATTCCCGCATCCTCCGTCGCGAAGAAATTGATTCGCTTAGTATCCTTGCGAGCGAACTCTATCGGACATTCCCCCAGCCTTCGATCATTAAGCCAGCCTCGAAAGGGTCATCAATCGGTGTTTCCGTCGCGCAAACGTCTGACGAACTTGCCGATGCGCTGGCGGCGGCATTCAGCATCTCCGGCGCGGTATTGATTGAGGAGTACATCCCGGGAAAAGAGGCGGTCTGTGGCATCATCGAGCACTTTCGGGGAGAGGAGTGTTATTCGCTCATTCCGGTTGAGGTAGAGCTTCCTTCGGGGAGTCGCTTTCTCGATTACGAAGGAAGGTATGGGGAGCTCTCACGCTACCGCTCTCCAGGTCGCTTCAGCACAGAAGAAAAGACTCTGCTTCAAACGCTTGCTCAAAAGATACATCGGCTGCTCGGTCTCCGGCACTATTCTCGATCTGAATTTATCGTGCATCCAAGGCGCGGCATTTTTTTTCTTGAAGCCGACGCGCTCCCCGATCTCCACGAGGGAACATCCTCTCACCTAGAGTCCCTGCGTGCCGTAGGCTCCACCACGGCCCACTTTTTGGATCATGTTCTCACCCTCGCGCTGGAGCGAAAATAATTTGTGTTACACTTCGTCGAGGTCTCCTCGGTGTTCCACAAGAATCAAACCGCCTCCGCCAGCTGGCGGAGGCGGTTTGATTCTTGTGGACCTGGGGAGAATCGGACTCCCGTTTCGTCAATGCGAATGACGCGTCGTACCACTAGACCACAGGCCCGTAAATATGGCTTTGACATCATAAAATGAATTTGCTCAACAAGCAAACAAGCCATATAATGCCTTTTGACGTTGTGTCCGTAGCTTATCTGGTAGAACGGCTCATTTGTCCCGAAAAACAATGAGCTAGCGAATATATTTTTCGAAATCCCGTTGACCGGAAAGTAGCCGGTAAATATAGGTCGAACATTTTGGTGGGCCCGTAGTTCATCTGGTAGAACGCCTCATTTGCAATGAGGAGGTAAGCGGTTCGAGTCCGCTCGGGTCCACATTTCAAAGAAGCTTTTTAAGCTTTTTGATAGGTGGTACACTTAAGGAACATCTATGTTCCCATTTTCACCGATTCTATTTGAGGTGACCGTTCTTGGCATTATCCTGGGCATCGTACTCGTCCTCTATGTTGTTATGAGCTTTGTCTTTTCCTACCACTGGAAGCGGTTCGCGATTCCCACGGCGCTCTTTCAGAAAATGAAGCGCCTCTACTTTTTACTGTCAGGCACTCTGGCAATCGTATCCGTTCTTTTATTTGTGAGCATTATCGAGACATTGTAACGTATGCCGCCACTCGAAAGTAACGAAGAAATTTTATACACCGCCCGTAAACACTGGTTTATTCTGGCCAGCGAGACGGTTTTTATTTGCATACTCGCTGTCCTGCCAGGCCTGCTTCTGTTTGCACCGGAATTAGTGCCGGTTCAGCTTTTAACCACATTCAATGAACTCGTCCATTTTCAAGGTAGTTTTATCCTGTCGGTTCTTTTTCTCTGGACACTTGAGCTTTTGGTGCTCTGTATTGCCTTTTTCCTGCTTTGGACCGACTACTATCTTGATGTGTGGTTCGTCACGAATATTCGCGTCATCGCGATTGAACAGCGCGGTCTATTCAATCGGAACATCTCGACCTTCAGGCTTGATATGATCCAAGATGCCACGGTGAAAGTTCCCGGGATTCTGGCGACGATTCTCCGCTTCGGTACGGTTGAGGTGAACACGGCAAGCGAAGAGTCGTTCACATTTGGGGGAGCTGCATGTCCTTATGAGCTCAAGGAGAAGATCATGGAGGAGCATCATCGGGTGCAGGGAGAGAAACAGGAAGTCTATGTCAGGCCGAAGAAGACCCTTAGCTAACCGGAATCACCCACGTGCAAGTATCCACACCTTCCGAAGAATGGCTTCATTCCTCCTTTCCGCCAGCTGGCGGAAAGGGAGAATCCGAGACCAATGGGAGGTGTGGATACTTACACCGGTGAGTTGCACACCTTTTATTCGGTTGCTAGTATATTCATCATGCTTCTCTCAAAAACAATTCAAACCTGGTCAGGATTCCCTCCAAAAGGTTTTTAGCCTGCATTTCTTTGCAGGCTGATTTTTAGCAGGAGTTTTGTCCTGCTTTTTCTACTTATTACTCCGCCAGCTGGCGGACTACTAACTACTTACTTCTTTATGCATATTATTCCCATCAAGACTCGTGCCTTTCTTCCTCCGAAAGATGATATTTTTCCCGTTCTGGAAAAAGTTGGAAAAAGATTGAAAGAAAGGGACATTCTCGTTATCACCTCTAAGATCGTAGCAATCGGGGAAGGGAGATGCGTGCGCGCGACCACAAAGGAAGCAAAACAGAAACTCATAGAGCAGGAAAGCTCGGAGAGGGCATTCAATTCGGCCAAAGACTCGATGTTCTCAATCAAGGGCAATACGATTATCGCCTCTGCCGGCATCGATGAGAGCAACGGGAACGGCTACTTAATTTTGTGGCCGAAAAATGCTAAGAAATCGGCAAAAGATTTTTGGAAGTTTATTCGAGAGAAAACCGGTCTCCGCGAGCTCGGCGTTATCATCACCGATAGCTACTGCACGCCCATGCGTTCCGGCGTGATCGGCATCTCGATCGGTTTCTATGGATTTCATCCCGTTGCGAATCACATTGGAAAAAAAGATATTTTCGGCAGGGAGTTTAAATTCTCAAAATCCAACATTGTCGATGGCGTTGCCGCGGCGACCGTCGTGGTGATGGGGGAGACCAGCGAGCAGATTCCAGTCGCGATCGCGCGGGAGGTTCCAC
This sequence comes from uncultured Candidatus Saccharibacteria bacterium, assembly GCA_964579985.1. Lineage (GTDB taxonomy): Bacteria > Patescibacteriota > Minisyncoccia > Phycocordibacterales > UBA10002 > UBA10002. Next base: position 9,989 of record CAZOIN010000066.1, on the reverse strand, counting down.
AACTGCAGTTTACCGATCGTGATGTGCGAAAAAAACTCTTTATCACGCGGAAGAAGGATATCTATTACCCGTTGTTGAAGTCTATCTATGAGCAGGGCCCGAAAAAATCCTCACTTCATGCTTCTCGCGGCAGTCAGTCTCGACGGAAGAATCACCTGCGGGGCTACAGAGGGAAGTGAGTGGACATCTAAAGAAGATAAAGCGTTCTTTCAGCATGAACTTGACCGTGCTGATGCACTGATTATGGGGCGAAAAACCTTCGAGGCGATCAAGCGACCACTTACACCTCGAAATCGAATCGTGTTTACTCGGCAACATCTATTCCAATGTTCCACAGAACATTGGAATAGATTGGAAGAAAAAAGACTTCACGTCGCCTTTCACGGCCCCCTCGGAAGCTAGTTTATCTTTGCGGAAAGCATGGGTGGAAACGAGTGGCCGTCTTAGGGGGAACTTCAATCTATGACTGGTTCTTAAAACGCAGGCTTGTCGATGAGCTGTATCTTACCGTGGAGCCGGTTATCTTTGGACGAGGGAAACTGCTCGCTGCTCATCTCCTAAAACCCCCGTCAAGATTTACGCTGGTTTCTGTGCAGAGACTCAATACGAAGGGGGTGTTACTCCTTCTTTACAAATTTAGAAAATAGCTTTTTAGCATTTGCTCACGGCCGTGAGCAAATGCTAAAGCACACCTATGATTCAAGAATCAACGAAACAAGAAGGACCCCAAGTAGATTTCAAGCTAATGACTCTTGTCAGCGTGTTTTCCGCGATGCTCATTGGCATGAATCTTCTTGGCGGAAAGATTGTTACCGTATTCGGCGTTGCTGCATCGGTCGGGGTGTTCATGGTGCCAATCACCTTTGCTATCACGGACGTTACTACCGAGCTCTACGGCCGTTCATTCTCCCGTAAACTGACGTTTGCGGGAATGATAGCGATCCTCGTCATAATGATCTATTCGCTCATCTTCGTAGCGCTTCCACCGAATACACGCTTTAGTCATAATGATGCCTACGCAACGGTCTTCGGCACCTCCCTTAGGATTATGCTTGCGAGCATCGCCGCCTTTTCGCTTGCCCAGTTAGAGGACATTCTTATCTTTGAACGTATTCGCAAGATGACAAAAGGGAAATGGCTCTGGCTCCGAACGAATCTCTCTACGTTCGCTTCTGAACTGGTGGACACGACCGTCTTCATGTTCATCGCATTTTATCAAGTAACTCCAAAGTTCGATGCTCTGTTTGTTATCAAAATGATTATTCCGTACTTTCTGCTCAAAATCGCCTTCGCGGTCTTTATCACCCCGGCGGTGTATGGGGGAGTTCGGTTATTGCAAAGCGGCACTCGGTATTGACAAATACGAATATATATATATCCTACCAACAGGACTCTTGGAGCCCGGAACGAAAGGAAAAGCAGTGAATACGCGGAAAAGCAGAAAAAAACTAAAGCGAGTAATCGCCATTAGGCATGGCGAATATAGTGACCGCACAATGAAATTAAATGAGGAAGGACGACAACAGATGCAGGAACTTGCAGAGCGCATTAAGCAATTCGTTCTTAAACGGCAGGTAGTTGAGGTTTTCTCATCGTCTGAAATCCGGGCCGTGCAGAGCGCTATGATGATGGGCTCACTTTTCGGAGTTTCGCCAATCGTTTGCAGGAAGCTGAACTCTGACGAGTACGACGATGGTGGAGAAAAAATGAGTGAACTTCTCACCGCTCGAAACGGGAGCGACGTCATCATCGCTGTTACGCATTTCAAGTCGCCTTCAGGCATCATCAATGCCTTTGCAACGAGGTACTTTCAGAAAGAGGTTGAGTGCATGGAGTCGGTGAAGGGGAACGGTTGCATGCTTGACCTCAAGACCGGCAACATATCGCTCGACCTGTTTGAGTAATTCTCTGTTTCCTTGTTCGCGGTGTGGCCGCCTCATCCTTGAGGCGGTCATCTTTTTGCTCATAAAGAGATTTTACGCTATACTCATCCACGTGTCCGAGAGTGAGAAAAAGTCCGAAACGCGAGAAGAACAACCCCCCAAGGCAGCCCCCTTTGGTAAGGTGGATATGCCGAACTTCAATGCGTGGCAGCTCGCGTGGGAGCTTGGGTACACGATAGCAATTCCGATAGTTCTTTTTGCGCTTATCGGGAGGTGGGGGGACAGGATGCTTGGTACCACCCCTTGGTTACTTCTCGGCGGTGTCCTCTTTTCCGTTGTCATTTCTAGTATTATCGTCTATCGAAAAGTTAGCCGCATCCTGAACCAATAATCCTTTATCTTTAATCTTTAACGTTAAGGATAAAGGATTAAAGATTAAGGATTTCCCCGACTATGCACATCAGCATCGTCCCAGAGGTTTTATTTCATATCGGGCCACTTTCCGTGACGAACACGCTTCTTACGGCGTGGCTGGTTGTGGTGCTGGTTTCGATCTGCGCCATTGTTTTTTCGCTAACACTTAAGCGAATGCCGGGGAAGGCTCAGACAGCGATTGAAGGAGTCGTAGAAGGCTTGCTCAGTTTTTTCGAGACCATTGCGGGAAGTCGCGAGACGGCTAAGAGATTTTTCCCTCTCGTAGCCACGATTTTTATTTTTGTGCTCCTTTCAAATTGGGCGGGGATTATCCCGGGGGTGGGAAGTATCGGCTTTCATGAAGTGCGCGACGGAAAGGAGTCCTTTGTGCCGTTATTCCGTTCAGTCTTTTCCGACCTTAACATGACGCTTGCGCTCGCGCTTATCACCGTCACGCTCTCGCATTTTTTCGGCGTGCTTGCCATCGGTATGAGAAAACATCTCGGAAAGTTCATTATGCTCAAAAGTCCAATCGTTGCGTTTACCGGAGTTCTCGAGATTATCAGTGAATTTTCAAAGATTATTTCGCTTACGTTCCGGTTGTTCGGCAACATTTTTGCGGGCGAAGTGCTCCTGGTTATCATAGGGTTTCTTGTCCCCTATCTCGCTCCGATTCCATTTCTCGGCATGGAGCTTTTCGTGGGATTCATTCAGGCCCTTATCTTCGCGACGCTTGCGATGGTCGCATTTTCGAGTTTTACGGTAAATCATGAGATGCAACAATAAATCTGCTCGTCCTTTCCTCGCACATTCATCCCCGCAGACAATCTTCCGGGGAATTCTGTGCTTGAATTAAAAACATCCATCATCACCCTTCACCACCCATCCGCTCATTCGCTCTGCTGAGCTCAGTATTTCGGCGCTTTCGCTCACCAGTAGCAAATGGGGGAGAAGGGGGGAGGTATTGATTTTCTTCTTGTTTCCTTGCTATAGTATGCCGACGACAATCGTCGGTTTTGTTTTTGATTATTAGATATTAATTAACAACAGCAACTATGGAAAATCTGACTCCTCTTGCGGCTGGACTTGCGATTGGGCTCGGCGCGATCGGTCCGGGTATTGGTATCGGGCTTCTTGCCGGGAAAGCCATGGAGGCCATTGGGCGGAATCCCGAGGCGTCCGGCAAAATTCAGACCGCGATGATTCTCGCAATTGCGTTCACAGAAGCTATCGCGATTTACGCGTTGGTGGTGGCGCTCATTATTAAATTCGTTTAGTGTGATACTAAACAACGAATTATCATGCGAATGCTACTAAAAAATACGAATGTCCCGATTGTAGCATTAGTATTTTTTCGTTGCCTTAGTACTCATTCGTAGATTGGTATCATGTCAGCGTTACTTAACTCATTAGGCATCGAATGGCCCATTCTGATCGCGCAGATTGTTAATTTCGCGATTCTTCTGGCTGTCCTCGGAAAATTCGTCTACACGCCGGTCATGCGTATGCTTGATGAGCGCCGTGAGGGCGTACGTAAGGCTCTCGATCGGGAGGAAAAAGCCGCCGCGAAGCTAGCCTTAGCCGAAGCCGATAAGGACAAGATTCTGTCGCAGGCTCGGGTGGAATCGCAGAAAATTATTGATGAAGCACGGTTGGATGGTGAGGAGCTGAAGAAGAAGCTTGCCGTCGCGGCAAGGGAGGAAATCGTCCGGATGGAGACTGACGCCGGGAAGAAGCTAAAGGATGAGCGTTCCAAACTTGTTACTGAAGTGAAGAGCGAAATTGGAACTCTTATTGTAGAAACAATTGAGAAAACACTCGGTGACGTGCTTGACGCGCGTTCTCAAGGAAAAATGGTCGAGCAAGCACTAGCCGCTATTCGCGAAGCGAACGTCCGCATCCATAACAAGTAGACAGCTAGTGAATAATTAGATATTCAGTCTATGCGCTATAACGCACAACAATACGCCAAAGCTCTCCACGACCTTGCAAAGGAGGCCGCGCTGGCCAAGCACCGAGAGGTAATCAAACAGTTCCTTGATACGGTCGGGAGAAACGGTTCACTTTCGCTTCTTCCGGAGATCATAAGAGAATTCGAACTTCTTGCCGACAAAGAGGCGGGGATTCGCGAGGTGGCCATACGGACTCCCGAGCGCATGGCGGCAGAGGCGGTGGCAGAACGTCTTCCGTTCAAGGCTAAGGTGAAGGCGCAGGTGGATGTTCGTCTTAAGGGAGGAGTGGTACTCGAGGTCGGTGACCTACGCGTGGATAATTCAGTGGCAATGAGATTGGAGAGGGCGCGGGAAGCTTTTACAGAGTAACTGAATAACAGATAACGTATTACTGAATTACTGAATAACGAAGACCTGATTTCGAGGAAATAGGTCATTCAGTGATTCAGTTATGAGTTATAAGTCATACTTATGTCCAAGGATATCATTTTACAACAGCTAAAAAGTGAAATTCAGAAACTGAAGCGTGGGCCGGAAACGGAGCGTGTCGGCGAAGTGATTCGCGCCGGAGACGGTGTGGCGGAAATTCGTGGCCTTTCCGACGTCCTGTATTCGGAAATCGTCGAATTTGAAACGGCAGAAGGTACGGTTTCCGGCATGGTGCTCAATCTCGAGGAGTATTCGGTGAAGGCGATCATCCTCGGAGACGCGGGCAAAGTCGCCGAAGGCCAGAAGGTGAAAGGCACGGGCACCATTCTCTCAATTCCAGTGAGCGATGACATGCTCGGTCGCGTCATTGATCCACTAGGGTTACCCAAAGACGGCGGCCCCGTCTTTAACCCCGAAAAAATGAAGCGCTACAACTTGGAACGTGTCGCTCCGGGTGTTATCACGCGCGAGTCAGTGAACACTCCGCTTCACACCGGCATCAAAGCGATTGACGCCGTTATTCCGATCGGTCGTGGACAACGTCAGCTCATCATCGGTGACCGCCAGATTGGCAAGACAGCTATCGCCATAGACGCCATCATTAACCAAGGCAAAGAGCGTCGCTTTCGCAAAGTGAAGTGCATTTATGTTTCGATCGGCCAGAAGGAATCAAAGGTCGCGCAGATTGTGGAGAAGCTTCGCGAGGCGGACGCGCTCGCGTACACCGTTGTCGTTTCTGCCTCCGCTTCCGACGCCGCGTCTCTGCAATACCTTGCTCCGTATGCCGGTTGTGCCATCGGCGAATATTTCATGGAGAAGGGCGAAGACGCACTTATTGTCTACGATGACCTGTCAAAACATGCATGGGCCTATCGTCAGATTTCACTCTTGCTCCGACGTCCGCCGGGCCGCGAAGCCTACCCGGGCGATGTGTTCTATCTCCACTCACGCCTTCTTGAACGCGCGGCGAAGATGAGCAAACAGTATGGTGGCGGCTCGCTTACTGCGCTTCCGATTATTGAAACTCAACTTGCCGATATCTCTGCCTATATTCCGACCAACGTCATCTCCATCACCGACGGGCAGATTTACCTTGAACCGGAACTCTTCTACCAGGGAGCGCGTCCTGCCATCAACGTCGGCCTTTCCGTCTCTCGTGTCGGTTCAGCCGCGCAGACGAAGGCGATGAAGAAAATTGCCGGAACCCTCCGTCTTGAACTCGCGCAGTTCCGCGAGCTTGCCGCCTTTGCGCAGTTCGGTCAAGATCTTGATGAGGGCACGAAGAAGAAAATCGAACGCGGCCGCCGCCTTTCCGAACTTCTCAAGCAGGCACAGTACGCCAGCTTGCCGTTCGAAGAAGAAGTTGTCTCCATCTTTTCCGGAACACAAGGTTTCCTTGATACGGTGGAGGTCGCCAAAGTTCGTGAGTTTGAATCCAAACTCCTTGTATTCTTCCGCGAGCGCCACGAAAAAGTCCTCGCGGCCATCCGCGAGTCCGGTGAAATCACCCCCGAAACCGACGCGGCACTCAAGTCGGCAATCTCCGACTTCAGCAAGAATTACTTTAAGTAGCTCCTTTGATGAATGAGTTTCTTAAAAATGAAAATGAGGCAGAACCTTCACCGGTAACGGTATCCGAAGAAATCAAGACCGCATATTCCAAAATAGAGTTCCTTACGAAGGGTGAAGACGTCTTTTTGGAAGACTACGTCAAAATGAAGACGGAGGTCAGAGATATCCTCACGCACGTTGGTCTCTGGTCTGCCGAGCTAGACAAGACTCTTGATTCAAATTTGATTCACCTTGGAGGACTCGGCATAGCGCTCGAATCTATCGGCAAATGGATGGAGCGCACTGAACCTCAGCTAAAACGCGAGCAACTGGATTGGTATAGAAAAGGCGCTCGAACGCATCTTAAGCATATTGGAATAATGTCACCAGAATGGGAAACGTGGATACAAACTGGTTCCCCTGTAGATTTGGATAAGGTTGGCGAACGGTTTTGCTTTATGAGCAGAGTATGGGGAATTGTCGGAAGCCACCATTTTATGGAAAGACTGACAAAGGAAGAGGGAGTCCGAAGGAAGGGTAAGAGATCACCGAAGCGCAAAATAAAGTAAATCATGCAACTCTTAGAACAATCCGGCTTCGTATCAAGGGTACGAAGAATATCAAGCAGACGCGAAACAACATGAAAATCATCTATGACAGAGAAGTTGACGCACTCAATGTAACGGTTCGGGCAGGCGCAGTGGCAAAAACTGTTGAGGTTGCTCCGGAAGTCATGTTTGATTTGGATAAACGAGGAAACATTGTACATGTGGAAGTCATCGGAACGGGTGGGACCTTAGTAGAAAGATTCACCGTTTTGTGATACGCTGCAAGTATGAACACGCTGACAAAACGGACCAAAATGAACATAAAACGCGCCTCAAAGGTCCTTGGGGTGAAGGAAGAAGATATACTTGAACGTGCCTCTAGGTATTATCTTGATGCCATAAAGGGAGAGGTGGAATTGCAAAGGGAGTTTGACCTGTGGGAGCGGATGAGTGATGAAACGCTTGCCAAAAGCGGCTTTTAAGTATGAAAAAAGGAGAGATTTGGCTAATGAACCCGGGAGATTCCGGCGGGCATGAGCAGTCAGGCATGCGACCGGCTGTTATTTTTTCCGGTATCATCGCGCACGTTGTGATGGTTGTGCCGCTTACCTCAAATACACGCGTGCTCCGCTTCGTACATACAGTGGAGATTTTGCCGAACGCTTCAAACAATCTTTCTGCACCATCGGTTGCCATGACGTTTCAATTACGAGCGCTTGATGTAAAAAAGCTGGAGCGGAAACTCGGGATGTTAACCGCCGCAGAAATTACGTTGTTAAACCGAGAAGTTAAGAAGATGCTCAAGGTGTAGTAGGACTTTCCTTTTTCCCTAGCTTGTAACTTTCAACCTGAAACTTTAAACTATCCCGATGGCCACATTACGGACAATTAGGTTGCGCATCAAAGGCACGAAAAATATCAAGCAGATAACTCGCGCGATGGAGGCTGTGTCTGCCGTGAAGATGCGCAAAAGTCAGAGTGTTGCGCTGGCGGCGAGGCCGTATGCCACGGCGGCTCTGGAGATTTTAAAGAACCTAACGGCGGCGGAGAGGTTGAACCTCAAATCGGAAGAGAGGTTCAACCTCTTGGAGACACGCAAAGTCAGAAGCACGCTTCTCGTAGTGGTAACCTCTGACAAAGGACTCGCAGGTCCATTCAACAGCAACGTTCTCAAAAAAACCGAAAGCTTTATCAAAAATACAAGTGCGGTCGTCCGCATTGCAGCAGTAGGGAAGAAAGCGGGGGAATATTTCTCCCGTCGAGGACGTGCGCCGTCCGATGCCTGGACGGGTTGCGGAGATATCGTTGAACTTGGTGAAGTGGAGCATGTATTCAATTTTGTAAAGGAGTCGTTTGAACAGGAAAAAGTGGATGAAGTTTTTATTGTCTACACCAATTTTCTTTCGGCCATGAAGCAGGAAGTCGTCGTGCGAAAACTCTTGCCGTTTTCCGAGGATGGGCTGCAAGAGATGGTGAAGGGAATCGTGCCGGAGCGTGGAAGATTTGCGGAGAATAATGCGAATGTCGCAAAGGAGAATGCGAATACTACAAATGTAGAATACATCTTTGAGCCGTCGCCGAAGGAAATTCTTGATTCCATTCTGCCTGCGCTGTTGAAGATTCAAATTTATCATGCGATTTTGGAGGCAAACGCGTCGGAACATTCATCCCGAATGATTGCGATGCGCAACGCCACCGATAATGCAACCGAGCTTATCAAAAGCTATACGGTGTCGCTGAACAAAGCTCGTCAGTCGGCTATAAACAAGGAGCTGGCGGAGATCACGGGAGGCTCGGAAGCACTCGCCGCCTAATCTTTAACGCTAAGGATTGCAAAAGTCAAAAATTTAACTATAGTAATGGCATCATGAATAACGTACAGGCAACTGCAGAAGGTCGTATCGTCCAGATCATCGGTCCGGTCGTCGACGTCGAATTTGAAGGTGCGATTCCCCCGATCTATACGGCACTTGAACTCGTTGATACAGGTTCTGAAGGCCGGAAGGTTTTTGAAGTCGCCCAGCATCTCGGCAACGGCCGTGTGCGCGCCATTTCCATGGCCTCGACCGACGGCATGAAGCGTGGACTTCTCGTTATGAACACCGGAGCGCCAATTTCGGTGCCGGTGGGGAAGCCCATTCTTGGACGTATGTTCAATCTTCTTGGAGATGTGATTGACGGTCTTCCTGCCATAGACGGAAGGACTTCCCGCCTTCCGATTCATCGCAAAGCGCCCGCATTTACGGAACAGTCAACCAAAGTCGCGATTTTCGAAACCGGCATCAAAGTGATCGACCTTATCGCGCCTTTCATTAAAGGAGGAAAGATTGGTCTTTTCGGAGGCGCAGGTGTTGGCAAAACGGTGCTCCTGCAGGAGCTCATCCGCAACGTGGCGACCGTCAACAAAGGCTATTCAGTTTTCGCTGGTGTCGGTGAGAGAACCCGTGAAGGAAACGACCTCTACAAGGAAATGAAGGAGTCCGGCGTGCTTCCGCAAACCGCGCTTGTGTTCGGACAAATGAACGAAGTCCCCGGTGCCCGTGCCCGTGTCGCACTTTCCGGTCTCACGATGGCCGAGCATTTTCGCGACAGCGAAGGAAAGGATGTCCTCTTCTTCGTGGACAACATCTTCCGCTTCACCCAGGCGGGCTCCGAAGTCTCCGCGCTTCTCGGCCGCATGCCGTCAGCCGTCGGCTATCAGCCCACACTCGCCAATGAAATGGGTGAACTTCAGGAACGCATCACCTCGACCAAGAAAGGCTCGATCACCTCGGTGCAGGCTATTTATGTCCCTGCCGATGACATCACCGATCCGGCTCCGGCAACGACCTTTTCCCATCTCGACTCAACCATCGTGCTCTCGCGCGCGCTCACCGAACTCGGCATTTACCCGGCCGTTGACCCGCTCGATTCAAGCTCAACTGCACTCGATGTGAACATTGTCGGCGAAGAGCATTACAAAGTGGCGCGCGATGTCCAGCGCATTTTGCAACGCTACAAAGACTTGCAGGACATCATTGCGATTTTGGGTATCGAAGAACTTTCCGACGAGGACAAACAGCTTGTGGAACGTGCACGAAAGATTCAACGCTTTCTCTCACAGCCGTTCAACGTTGCCGAAGTCTTTACGGGCAAGCCGGGCAAGTATGTTACCCGTGCCGAAACCGTTCGCGGCTTCAAAGAAATCATCGAGGGCAAGCATGATGACAAAC
>CAZOIN010000065.1:0-5486 GCA_964579985.1 uncultured Candidatus Saccharibacteria bacterium | reverse complement strand
CCGAGCCAATTCCAGAATCCGGCCATAAGTCCGGCAGATGCTCCCGAAGCGTTGAGATAGGTGCTCGCAAACACGAGCGCGTGCGCGAGCACGTAGGCCATGAGGAGCGAACCTAGGAAAGAGATGCCATAAAGTCTCCACATTCCCTGCTGCTTTGCGCCTCCCATCTGCGGCGGTTGCACACCGGAAAGTGCCATCCACTGCTTCCCGAAGAGCGGCCCATACCACAAGGAGCCGAGAACCATGCTTACAATGCCGCACACCAGTACGGCGAGATAATTGATAGGGATATCTGGCATATAAGTGTGTTCCGAGCATCAGATCCTCGGAGCTCCGAGGATCTGATGCTCGGTCTTCTTCACGTAATGAATTAGCCTGCTAATGGAGTAAGTATACAACAATGTGGGGATGGCTGCCTATTTGGCATTGCGTCCGTCATTCGTTACAATGTTCGCATGCACTCTCGTTTGTATTCCTTTCTCCGCTATACGCTCATCATCTTCGTAGGCGCGAGCGCGGGGTGGTTCGCTCACGACAGCCTTAAAACTACTTCAGCCGCAGCCCCTATCCGGGAGCCGGAAGGTAAATATCGACTCATAGACCCGCTTATCGGCTTTAGGGTCGGGGATAAAAATGAATTTGACGAATATAAGAATTTAGAAAATAAGCTTAAAAGTCAAATTAAGCTGTTGATTAAACAGAAAAAAATCTATTCAGCCTCCGTTTATTTTCGGGACTTGCAGAGCGGACGCTGGACAGGGGTCAATGAACAGGAATTTTATTCGCCGGCCAGCTTGTACAAAGTTGGCCTTATGATGGCGATATTGAAGAAATCAGAGAACGAAACATCTTTTCTTGACGAAACGATTACTTTCAAAAAGAGCATGAATCCTGAAAAACCGGACTATACGCCTTTGGAGATCGGAAAGAGTTATTCCGTTCGAGAGCTTCTGACGCGACTCATTACGCTCTCCGACAACGATGCCAAGGATATGCTACGGGATCGCATAGGAATTGAAGCCGTCAGCACTGTGTTTACCGACCTTCGACTCGCGGAACCTGCCCTGCAGGAGATCGGTGATTCTATGTCTGCGCAAACCTACTCGCGCTTTTTCCGCACCCTCTACAATGCGACCTATATCAACCGGAATCTTTCCGAATACGCCCTCGACCTTCTTAGTCGTGTCGAATTCAAAAGCGGGATTATCAACGGCCTTCCTCCTGAGGCCCGTACACTTACTGTTGCGCACAAATTTGGCTACCGAATTCTCCCTGACCCCTTGGACACCGCAACGAGAGAACTCCATGACTGCGGTATCGTCTATATTCCCAGTCACCCCTATTTCATCTGCGTCATGACCAAAGGATGGGAGCTCACCGACCTCTACGATACGATCCAGATGCTTTCGCGAATGGTGTACGAAGAAGTTGCTGCGCCGTAGAGTAGTAGCGACTTATCGAATCTCCTCTTTAAGCGACGGCGGCAAGGTCACCACTTTCACCGTAAAGAGTATTCTCCCGATAATCTGCCCGCGGAGCGTTTCCACATCCACACGCCACTTCCCCGAGAGAATCATTTCTTTCTTTGAGTAGCCTCGAAAACCCTCCTGGCGCCCTCCCGAGATGGGAAAGCCGACGACCGTCGAGTCTACCCACTCATCTCTTTGCTCATCAAAATATTGCCACCGATGCAGCACTTCGGTGTCGAGCCGAGTCGGCGCGAATACCGAGCTGAAGACATAGATCGGCTCATTCTTTTCTCGATGAAATACCAGGCTTGTCTGCCGTCCCCACGCGTACCACGGCGCCTTTTCGAAGGTGAGCCGGTACTCGCCATCTCGCGTCCGCTCCACCTCGTGATAGATGCCGATTTCCTTGAGCGAGAGCGGGATCGGTGGGATCATGTTATTAAAATAGAGGAAGTTGAAGGCAACGAAGACGCTTACGACAATCGTCCAGAGGAAATAGCGGCTCTTGCGCACTTCTTCAAGCGCCACAAGCGAAAGCACCTTAAGTGCGCACCAAAAAAGAACCAGCGTTACCGCCCCACTGAGGAGAAAAACCATACCTCCGATGCGTCCTAAGAGGATAGGTATAACAAGCGCGACGTAGGAGAAGAGCGTCACAAAAAATACGCTCATCTGAAAAATGAGCCGCTCATAATGTCTGCGAAAGAATTCATTGCCTAAGAAGAGTACCGAGAGAAAAAGCAAAAATGGCGCGCTCGAAAGTACGGGGCCGCTCTTTGAATAAAAAATGAGAAATCCGCTGAAGAGTCCTCCGAACGCGAACGGCAGCAAAAACTCAGCGAAACTGACTCCGCGCCTCGCGAGCGAGTTCTGAAAATTCCGCGCGCCATGCGCGTTCAAAAGTATGATGCTCGCAAAGGCGATGACGAGGTAAGAGAGGAGGACGATATTATCGAATAAGCGGTCAACGCGAGTAAGCGTCAGACTGTCCCAAATGAAGCCGAGCACGAACGCGGAGCTGGAAAGCCGCTTTTCATGGCGCGTCAGGAATGATTTTGCGAGCGCAACTGCCGCCCTCGGTTGTATGGAGTCGGTTGACACGAGAGAGTGATAGACGGCATAAGCGCCATGTATATAGTATACCTCGTGTTATCACTTTCTCTTAATCTGTCTTTCGCCGTCAAAAAACACCTCCTTTTTCCGTCAGCTCACGGATGGCGGAGGGGACTGTTTTTTGGATGCTCGTGCTATGCGATCAGAAAATTATGGGACCTCGACCTGCATCGTGGGAAGATCGCGGACCTTTCCGAATCCGCATTGCGGGCCCGGGTCAGGAACCTTTGTTCCGTCCGTCGCGATCGCCACCCCTCGCGCCGCGTGCCAATGATCCGCGCCGCAGCCAACCTCATTTTCTATAATAAGCTCACTTACCGGAAGATATTTATTTTGATACTTAATCGCTTGAACATATTTCTTGGGCTGTTTTTGCTGCTCGGAAGTTCCACCACCCACCGTTCCGGTACCGGATGATTCCACACCTGCCCCAGTGCCGCCGGTATCTATAATTGTTTTCGGTTTTTCTTCCATGCAGATGCGTTTGCCGTCAGCTCCATTCTTTCCCGGCGGGTTTCCAATACCTCCCTTGCCGCCTTTGCCCTCTCCACATCCGTCGCCCCCGTTTCCTCCGTTCCCACCGGTCTCATCTTTAACGGTTCCGTCGGTTCCTAACGTCGTCGACATTCCTCCTTTGCCGAACGTTGATTTTGCATCCCCACCCTTTCCTCCAGCGCCGCCTTTCGGAACATTGACGCCACACGATCCTCCGTTTCCTCCCAGGCCTCCATGCGAAGAAGCATCACCTCCGTCGCCGCCTTCACTTGTTCCCGCGATTCCGAAAAGAGACGCATCGCCTCCCTTCCCTGCTGTCGCCGTTCCTTTTCCTCCCGCGCCTCCGCCGCATTTGCAGGCCGTTCCGTCGCCTCCTTTGCCGGGATTTGCGGTTGCATACCCGCCAAAACCACCAAGGACGTTATCAATAGTTACGTTGCCGATCCCTGATACTCCGCCGGCAACTGCAAGTTCTTTTTTATTTTTTCCGCCCTCGCCTCCCGTCGCGGTCGCATCGGCGCCCTTCTTCCCTGGACAGCCGTTTTCGCCGTTCTTGCCGTTCGCGATGGCGCTTCCTCCTGCGCCGCCTATTCCCGGAACGATATGAAATGCATTGATCTGTATGGTGCCAATGGCGGTCATCTTAAAGTTGCCTGCCTCTCCGCCTTTGCCTCCGCGTGCGATTCCCGGATCGCACTCCTTTTGCGTCTCGGCAAAACCTCCCTGCCCTCCGTCGCCAAGTTCGAGCCTGAAGTTATCAAGGGTGATATCTTGCGCTTGCACACGGAAACGAAACGCATTCTCTCCGTCCTCGCCTTTCGCGTCGCATGATTTTCCCTCGTCGTCCTCTCCGGCGCGTCCTTTCGGGCCCACGAGATGGAAATCCTTAAGGGTCACCTTGCCGCCAACGCCGAAATCAAAGTTTAAAATTATTTTCTTGACCTTCTTGCCGGGAGTATTCACGTCTACGCCGGATGGCGGCGCGGCGCCATCGCCGATAGTCCAGGTTCCGGAAACCACGACGCCAGGAAGGGTGTTTCCGTTTTTATCGGTGGCGTTTTCGCTCTGTGCTTCGGCCACATGTACCAAGCCGAAAAATGAAAATGCCGTACTGTCGGATGATTTTGGTGCTATAACCGAAACTCCGCTCCCGACCTTCCCGCCCTCAATCATCGGGCCGATACGAGTGCCTTCTCCGGAATTTTCTCCGGTTTCTCTGTAGAGCGCTTCGATCGCGGCTTCCGAACTAGCGAGCTTCGCTGACTCGTCTACAATCTGCACGCTACCGTCTGAAACGACTTTGACATCTTTTCCGAACGTTATTTTGTTTTGGGCGACAATATTTATACCTCCCCCTCCTTCACAGGAAATGGTTCCGTTCGCGGAGATTTCTCCCTCAACGACGAGAGAAAGCGGCCCGCCGTCGCAGGTAAGTGTCCCATTAATTTCGAGATTTCCTTTAACGGTAAGCGTCGCACCACTCTTGAGAGTAACCTCCTGCCTTCCCGTTATGACTGTGTTTTTCGGAAGCGTAGTGTCGCTTGCGTACACCTGCTTAGGCCCCGAACCAGAAAATAAATAATAGGCTCCTACCGCCACAAGCGCGAGCACAACAATGCTAGTAAGTGTATTTTTCATATGGGTACTAGAGTATCCCCATTCTTTATTTTTTTCAAGTCCCCTACTCGGAGCGATCGTGCTCATCTTGATCGCAAAAATGGTTCGCGGATAACGATAAAAAATAGAGTACAAAAAATACCCGACGTAAGTCGGGTATTTTTTGGTGGGGAAGCATAGATACTCATACGTTACCGTTGTTTTGCTCCATCCTCCTGTTAATTGCTACAATAACCCCATGAGCTTAGAAAACAATTTTGCGGAACAACCTAAACCTCCTGAACAATTTCCTTCACAAGAGGAAATCAAGTCGGTCTTCGAAGTCCTTCTCCAAGGTCGGGAATATAAAGAATTGCGGGTACTCAAAAATGAAAAAGGAGTATATCTGTATGAGATCGAAGTCGCTTCAGAAAATGGAGAAAAAATTGAATACAATTACCAGAAAGCTACCTATGATTACCGTGACGAATCGCTTCCCCCAGGCGGACGCTTCTCCGCTTCAATTCATACGGTTAACTATGATACTGAAGGCATGCCTTACGGCGGCGAGTGTGTCGCCAATTATCTCGACGGCAAGTGGGAATATGTTTCCTAGATGAATTCTCTGAAAAATAAAAACTGCTCGTCCTATCCTCGCCGCAAGCTCGCAGATTTCGGCGAGCAGTTTTTATTTTGAGCACCTCTCGGTTCGGAGCGCTCGCTTCACTTCGTTTCGCTCACTGCTCTCCTCCACGGGGAAACTCCCGTTTCCCCGACCCCCTTCCCTCATCCCGCACTCATCCCCGCAGCAAG
>CAZOIN010000064.1:0-8358 GCA_964579985.1 uncultured Candidatus Saccharibacteria bacterium | reverse complement strand
CCGAGGCGGGGGTTGAATGCCATAAGCGTTTGCTCCAGCCGCGCCACTTCTTCCTTGTTTCCCCGGAGCGCTTCGCGGAGCATACTTTTCATCGCCTGCGGGTTGCCCTCGTAATCGTCTTCAAGAATCGCCGCAAACGCCGCGCCCGCCTGCGCGAGCCCGCCCTTCACCTCGTGGCTCACGGTGTGTATGAGCTCCTCTTGCCCCTTGTTTGCAACCGCCAGTTCTTCCGCGAGTTTTTGTATCTGCTCGCGCTGGGCCACTTCTTTTTGAACACTGCGGATGAGCCAGGTGCCAATACCAAGAATGAATGCGAAGACTATACCCCTAAAGATACTGTCGGTTTGCGATACTGCAAAAAATATCTGAATAAAAAGGATAATGGAGAGAATGATTATTAACAGTTCTGTTATGATGACCTTTATGTTAAAGAATCCGGATTTAAGAATGGCAAATGACATAATGGCTGGATACAAAGCAACGGAGAAATTCAAAACTGGATAGATGTCAATTTTGAATACTGGTAAAAAACTAGTGCTTCCGCCTATGAATCCGATGGCGATTGCCCATAAGAAGTATCGTATCTGATTTTGTTTGAGCGGGGATACCTCGCTGTATTTTCTGACCAGCAAATCCACGGTATATATAATTGACAAACCAAAGAAAATTACGAATGGCGTGTAGAGGATACCGGGCGGCGAGTCATAATAAAATTGCCCGAAAACATAGCGCATTTGAAAGATAAAGTACGGTGTTGCGTCGGCAATAAGGAAAAAGATTCCCACAGTGTATGTAAGATAGACACCTAGTCGTTTCTTTATGTCAAGAAAAATGTAGACAAAGTGGACAAAAAATACGGGGATTAAAATGATACCAACATGCGTAAGACGCCACCACAGCAGCGCTTCTTCTGCGGTCTGTACACGCGATATCATATAGGCGCCTGCTCCCCACATAGCTACCGATAGTGCAAAAAGCGCCCACACTTGATTGAGCGACTGACGTCGGTTGTGGAGAAATACTACGATGGCGAGTGCGCAACTCGTAACGCCGATAAGTATTCCGGAAAAGCCGAAGAAATTCATGTTATAAAATAAGAGTTATGGTTTCTGCTGCGACCAAAGTGGTGTTCAGCGGCATATATAATGTATCGTTTGAGTAAAGTTTTGTCTAATGGTGGAACATCTGCTGCTATACCAAGAAGCTGACGGACATTTTTTGTGGAAAACAGACGGGTATCGCTAAGATAGGCAGTATAATCGCTCAGTTGTGTTCTCATGCGTTTCCCGTATCGCCCGAGATAAGAAAGTATACGAAGTGCCATGCCAATTACATAAAGTATCCATGGGGGAACTGGTATAAAATAAATGTGCCGATAACCAAGATGGGCGAGACTTTCTTGAAATACGAACTGAACGCTCGGAGGTCGCGGATGAACAATATGAAAGGTTCTACCTTCTGATTCAGAAAGAGCCGTGAGAGCGAGAATGAGTCGCACGGCGTGATCAATGGGAATAAGATTGAGTGTTGCTCCGCGTACATACGGAATGATGAACGGGAGTCGCATGATAAATGGGTGTTGTTGCCCAAGTGCCGCGAAAAAGAAAAGTGGTACATAGTATCCAGTGTATGAGAGCGTTAATCCCGTCTCCGAATGCCCGACGAGAATAGATGGGCGGAATATTGTTGCGGATACAGTACCGGAAGCTATTTGTTCCGCAAGAAGTTTCTCGCCCTCATATTTTGACTTTTCGTATGAGTTTCTGAATGTGTCCGAATGTGTAAGCGCATCCTCAAAGAGTTCGTGCTTCCGTGATTCTCCGGCAACATATGCGGTGCTGACATAATAGATATGTGCGCCCAGATTTTTTGCAAGTTCAATCACATGTCGCACACTTTCCGTATTAGTGGAAAACAGCATTTTTCTATCGTTAAAGCGCACTAACCCCGCGACATGCCAGATTGCCTTGATGTCGTATTGATGACGCGTCAGCCATTCGTGATCAATGCCGCACTTAGGTTTAGTGGTATCACCTGACACGATATGTATTTGCGAAAAAAAACGAGGTTCCAGACCTATCCGTTCAAGCTGATTTTGAATATAAGTTTTCGGCTCTCTTCCTGGTTTCGCTCGTACAAGAAAATAAATTTGTTCCCCCTGTTCCAAAAGCTTTTTAGCAAGAAATGTCCCGAGAAAACCAGTACCTCCTGTCACTAGATATTTTCTTTGTACCGCTTCTTGACTGAGCATACGAACATACTACCACAAAAGCGCAGATTTTTTCATGGAGTTGTTAGTGAATTAGAGAACAGTCAGTTTTTTTAACTCCATTCGCAATACTTCCGGCAGGTTTTTGTTTTGAGGATACATTTTGACACCGGCTTCAGTAAAACCGCACTTCCGGTAAGCTGAAATAGCCCTAAGATTTGTTGGCCGAACTTCAAGAAAAACTTTCTTGATACTAAATCGTCCCAATTTTTTGATAAGCATTTGAATTGCCTGCGTGCCGTAACCTTTCCCCCAATACCCCTTCTCGCCAATAATTATTTGTGTTTCATACCAGTCGTCTTTTCTTTTTGCCAATGAAATATGACCGATAGCTTTTCTTCCGAGTGCCACCATAAAATGGTAATCGTCTGCACTTTGCAATATGGTTGAAAAATACTTTTTTACTTCTTCGTCTGATATCGGCTGCGACACGCCGCTTGTTAATTCGAGCAGTGCCTCATCGCGCCACCATACTGCAAAGTATTTTTCGTCGGTGGTCTTTATTTTTCTTAAACTTAATTTTCCAATAGCCATATCTCGGTATTTTAACACAAAAAAGAGGCTAAGAAACTTCAAGTTTCTCAGCCATCCAAGTTGATTTCCAAGGACTAACCTTGAACTTTTGTTATACAATCTAATCGCACGGAACACAAAGTGTATGGTGGTTAAGAAAAACAAAAATGCGGGACTGAGTTTAAATTTGAACAAAAAGAACCACTGACTATCAGTTTGATAGTCAGTGGTTTAAGATTTCTTCTGATAGTGTATTCGTCTTGCCACCAGAAAGCAGTCGATTTGCCGAAGGACACCCTTTTTCCGTTGAATGTGGGCCAGAACTGCCTTGCGGATGTTGTCGGGAATTTCTTCCCAACTTTTGTTCAAGAAAAACTCTGCAATCGAAACCGTGTCCAGCATATTGTGAGGATACGGCAGACGCAGTGTTGCTTGAGCCGAGAATTTAGACAGTCGCAGTGACGATGTTTTAGCGATTCTTCTAAGTACTCGCTCCGCGTCGTCAATGGTTAGCGAGCGGTATTTTCTACCCATGAGCCGCGACTTGAACTTAGTCCTGAATTCGTTGACATCGTCACTTCCTCGCAAGACCACAACGAGGGAGCCATCTGGCGTGAGAAGATCGAACATCCTTGCGTACACTTTCGGTAATATCTTAATGTTATCTTTTACTAGCGGCACATGGGATACCAACACAATATCAAAGCGGCTATTGGTAGCAAAACCTTCGAAGGACGATTTAACAATTTTGACGACAGTATTGCGCGGAAAGCGTCTTGCTGTCCAATGTAACTGCCTTATCAAGGCCGAACTTGGTTCGAGAAGTGTACAGATGACTCTCTTCATGTTCCGCACCTTGCAGAGTGCCATTCGGAGATATTCGCCGTTCCCGCTGCCGACATCCAAGAGTGTCATATCTTGTCTGGCTAGTGTACGAGACAGAATTTTCCCAAGGGTTGCCGCTGACTTTTCTTTTTCGTCGGTATATCTTAGAAAGGTTTCGAAAATAGTTTCGTCTTTTTTACTGCTTCGGTACTCAAAGCTAATTTGGTTATTCATATTGAGATCTCCTTTTACTATGCTCGCTGGAGCAAAAAAAAGAGGTTGCACCATCATCTGACGACACAACCCCGGTGGAAAAAACTTAGGGAGTCCGAATTCCATTAAGTGCCTCCTTATTGAAGGTCAAGAACCATAGACTACGGTAATCTTCCCACACAAGCGGCCTCATGCCCGTTTGGCCGAAGAGCCGTTCAAGAATCCGTCGAACGTCCAGAAAGTACTCCAAATGGTCCGCGTTCGGATCCATGAGAGTTGGTCCCTGGAATTTGTGCTTCTGGAAGGCGTTGATGGTCGGGAATTTGTTTATGTAATCCCTGAAATATCTGAAGTGCTCCTCTATCACCTGCATGGGTTCCATCCCCACAATGTAAGAGAAGTTCACTTCATGACCTAACCTTCGAGCAAAGTCCATGGCGTCTCGAGCACCCTTGAGTTCAAGCGCCTTCTTGTCCCTTCTCAGTAGATTGCGACGATCGAATACCTCCAAAGAAAAGCAGATACCGAACGGCTGAATTTCGGCTAATTTACTTAGTTGCTCCGTTGTCGTAATCTGTGAACCGAGATAGAAAATCTTCCCACCAAAGCGATGCTCCCGCACAATCCGCTTGAGCTCAAGCAGAAATTGGCAAAGGTCGACGCTGTTTCTGTAGTTTCCAGTAACCACGGAGATTTGAATCAGGTGAGACAAATCGGTAAAACCGTACTTATTCATCCAATTCTCAAAGAAGATTTTCAAATCGGCGCCTGTCTCAATTTTCTGCTCGTCATTGGGAGTCAGGTGAGATGTGTAGCAGAAGTGGCAACCGGCGCACGACGACCTGGAGTTCGGATTGAAGTTTAGCACCGTCTTCTTCCTGCGGAAGTAGTACAGATCGCTGACATCTTCCGTCGGATTGATCGCCTGGCCGATCAATGTACCGTTAAGCGACAGAATGTCGCCCGCCAGCGTAAACTCACTGACCGGATTCACCGGCAGAGCGAAGAAGTAGTCAAACTCTTCTCGCTCTTTGGCGTAGCTAAACAGATTGCTGTCAGCCAAGCGAAAGTCCATTCGGATTCTGCCGTACTCGCAATTGAGATTGACACCATGAACGTTTAGAGCGATGAACAGGACATCTTCCAGTGGCATTTCATACTGCTCTGAAAGACGTGCGATTTCATTAATATCTAGCATAGCTTTCCATTCTCCTTTCTTTAGGAATTACGAATTGTCAAAGGACATAGAAATGAGGCTCGCGGCACACGCCGTAAATATACCAGCATTTCTTGTTTAATGATGCACGGAGATAGCATGGATGTCAAATAAGTTTGCCAAAATGGCAAAGATCGTATATGCTTTACCTCGGCTCGTTTTCAGTAAATTTTATCACTTGTCTTTTGACAATATAACAGAGAGGAGACGAAAATGAAGTTAGCGTTTTGGTTTTATGATCATGTTCGTGGTGCATGGTATGGTCTGCGCTTTGGTTTCAGAGCTCTTACTACTGATCCACTCACCGGACTTTGTACACGTCAATACTTTCACTACCAAGGACTGCTTCGTTTGGAGCGGAGAGTGCAAAAAAACTCGATGGTGATAATTATGTTTGATCTTGACCGGCTTAAGCAAGTCAACGATGTTCTTGGACATAGAGTTGGTGATTTCTTGCTGACCCGATTTGGACAAATCCTACGTGATCAGTTACGCCGCCACGAGGATGGGTACCGTGTGGGCGGGGATGAATTCTTGATTTTTGCTGACCTACCCGGAGCAACGCTAGATTGGGCCAGAAATTGCGCGGTGAGGATTCAGCAGAAGTTTAGCGAACTTTTACACAATCCGCATGTTCACCAAGAGCTTGAAAGCTTACGTGTGATAGTTCATGGCACGAGACCTGTTCCAATTGCAGATGTACTAAAAGAAGTTGGTGTCAGTTTCGGACTTGAGGTCTTAGAGATTAAATCTGAAAGAGGCAATATTGAGGAAGCTTTATTTCGTGCTGATGTCAGGATGTATGTTGCCAAATCGCATCAGCTTAAGAATTAATCGTTTACACTGGAGAGATCAATATACGGTCTCTCCTTTTTTATCTCGCAAACTTTAGTATAGCAATAAATATGTATGAATTTTACAACAACATAACTATAAAACTCGGTGAACAGATAAAAAAATGGCCCGATTATTGTGCATCGGGCCATCGAGTTTAAGATTTACTTATCGCATCGAGAAAAGAGCTTCTTTGTTGACAAACGAGTAGAGTCGTCAGGACAGGCACAGAAATTTTTCCATATCTCTTAACGATCTCGGAAATATGTTCAAGAAATCTTGAACGCTTCTCTTCTTCAACCTCAACGATTTTCGGAAAGGTGTTGAGGAGCTTAGGGTAAGTCTCGGCGTTGTAATGGTACGCCGTGTAGTACTTGCGCAAGGCGACGGTGTAGAACAGGAGGTTTTGAACCACCTCTTGCTCGCGGCGATGAAGCTTGGACAAGACCCCCTCGTTCACCTGCTCGATGGTTGATTCGTCGGGGTAGGCATCGGGGAGATGCTCGTGGTAGGCCCTGTTCACCTCGGCCGTCACTGCCGAATCTGAGAGAAAGAAGCTGTTCCAGACGAGCACGAGACTCCCAGCATCACCCAAGAGATCAAGAACTTTCTGATACTTGATTCCCTCGTCAATCCAGTGGTAGGCCGTGAACGCCAGAATTGCGTCGAATCGCTCGGAAGAATCAAAACTCTCGAAGGTTCTTTCGAGGACTTCGACGTTCTTGAAGCTCTCAGTCTGCTTTCTGGCGATTGCCGCCAGGTGCGTACCTGGCTCAATGGCTACGATCCGGTAGCCAAATTTTGCAAGCTCTACCGTGGCGATTCCGCTGCCCGCGCCGATTTCCAAGAGTCGGGAATCGCTATCGATCCCGCACAGCCCCTTGATATCCTCGTACAACTGCACAGGATATCCGGGGCGGACGGAGTGATAGGTCTCAGCAAACACGTCGAATGACGCGTTAAAGATATTTTTGCCTCTAAACATCATAGTTATTATCCTTTTGTTGGTTGTGTTAAAAATAGCATAAATCTGTCCTTAACTGCAGTGAGGTCTAGTGGACGACGAAAATTGCGACGGCCGCCGAGATCAATCTTTACCAGAATAAACCCCGGTCCTCGTCCGAATTCCATTATAACACGCTTCAAGTATTCTTGACTTCCGACTGCCCGCACATATTGATAGCCGACATTCGTTGCCAGCTTATCGAGATGGGCGGTGTCGGACATCGACTTTTCTTCGTTACACGAACCGTAGGCACCGTTATCAATAACGATATGAAGCAGGTTTGTCGGTTGTTTCTTGCCAATCGTTACCATAGAGCCAAGGTTCATGAGCAAGCTTGCGTCTCCGTCAATCACCACTACCCTCCTAGTCGGACTGGTCATGGCAAGTCCAAGTCCTATGGAAGACGCAAGTCCCATGGAGCCTGGAATGTAAATGTTTCTCTCCGAATCAAATTTCTCGAAAATCTCTCGAGAAATCAATCCAGTGGTGGAGACGACCACGTCTTGGAGACTGATCATCGTCATGATGACTTTGATTGCTTCTTGTCTTTTCATCTGTACCATCCTCTCTTGAGTAAAAGAAATACCGGCAGTTCTACCTTGCACATTGTCTCAAACATCGACTTGATTAGGGTTTCCAGATTTTGTCCTCCGAAGACCATAAACGGCAGATCGAATGAGTGGAGCAATGCTTCGGTCGCCCGACCCGTTGTTAGATGTTGCACGGCGTCCTCACCCTTGCATCCGCGATAAGATACCACAAAAAAGATTGGGGTCTTATAGGGAACGAGAAGAGACGCGATGTCATTTGAAGCGGCGAAAAGACCGGAGTTTTGCATGTAGACCACCGGAGTTTTCCCGCCGAAGTACGCGCCGGCAGCCAAGCCAACAGCTTCTGATTCCCGGTTGGCGATCACATGGAGTACTGCCGCATCATCATTGAAATTTTTAATGATGTGCCTTAGCACTCCGCAGGGAACTCCAGAAGCAAAATCTATACCCAGCCCAAGAAAAAGCTGGTGTAGATGATCAGCTTTTTCGCTACGATCTCCTGCTAGGGTGTTGAAGACAGTTTTCTCGCTTGTATTCATTTCTGGTTTACCTCCTATGCGTTATTTTATTGTCAAAGAGCATTGTTTCTACATCCTTGAGACCACCCCAAGGGTATTTAAAACCTATCATTTATTTCCTTTTTTGTAAAGCCGCGCATTTTTGGCGAGCGGGCAAAAAGTGGCGGAGGCGAGGTGAAAGAAACTTTTTGCTCGCGAGTGATTTCCAAGGACTGGTTTCCAAGGACTAACCTTGGATTTTTCGCCTTCTTCATTGAAGCGCGTGTTTTTGTTATACTGCAGGATATATGGCTTTTCATTTAGAAAGAGAATTCATTCTTGCGTATTGCAAAATACGCGCACTGATCGGTATTGCGGATTTTCTGAAATATATGATTACCCGTGAGGGTTTCTCCGATTTTTCAGCATATCTA
>CAZOIN010000063.1:0-1973 GCA_964579985.1 uncultured Candidatus Saccharibacteria bacterium | reverse complement strand
GGCTTGAGAAAGCGACTGGAGGAAAAAACGAGGTTTCCCGAGCAGACGCAGGGGATTTTGCCCATTAGTTCCCCATGCCATCAGCGCGAAAAAGACGAGAAGGATCACTTGAACTATCCCCTGCTCGACCTCCACGGAGTTAAAATGAGTAATGTCGTATTTGAAAAGCGAGATGGTAATGACCGCGTTGATAGCGGAAAACAGGACAAACCCGACTCCCTTTGACCGAAGACCGTGATTGAGAAACAGGAGCAAGAGACTTAACGTTATAATGCCGGCGCCGATGATCTGATTGACCGCGAGCGAATACCCAAGCGAAAGGTCAACGAGAAGAAGAAGCGGAATAGTGAGCACCCGAAGAAATCCAAAGGTGCTCCGATCGGCGATGGTGATGGCTTTTATTGAAACATACGCTTGCAGAATCTCGAGACCAATGCGGAGGAAAAGCGTAGGCAAAGAGTCAAGAGAAAAAAGAAACTTACCCCGCAGAAACGCGATACCAAAGAAAACAAGGGTGCTCAAGCAGAGACTCAAGAATCCGTAGGTGTAGATAGTCTCTTTTTTGCGCGCGACTTCTTCTTTTCCGAGTGAGACCCCGATTTCACTAAAAAGAGAACCGGAGGCGAGCAAAAAGATGCCGAACATAGGGAAAGTATACCATTAACTAAATGACTTAATGACTCATAACTGAATGACTGGATAACTTCAAAGAAAGGAACGGAGTCACCTCTTTTGTCATTTAGTTATTCAGTTATAGGCTATTAGTTATTCAGTTCTTGCTAGGGATTCCGCCCCGCGCGAATTTCCGCGATATAAAATTCTCCCTGTTTTTTGAATTCGGGGTTAAGCTCGATTGCTTTTTGAAGAGAAACAACGGCTTCACTGCGATTGCCATTTGAAAGGTAGGCCGCCGCAAGAGAAACGTGGGTCTGGGCGTTCTTCGGATCAGCTTCCAGGCGGAGCTTGAGCAGTGAGATGACTACTTGGTATTGTTTCGCATCATAATACGCTTTCACCAAGCGATCGTCGGTAAGTACATTTACCGCTGTCGTCGAAGCAAACAGCCGTTTGGGCACATCAAACTCCCCCGCATAAACGGCAGAGACCGCGTAGGCGATGCGCGCGCTCGTAAATTCCGGCGCAGACTCAAAGGCACCTTTTAAAAGCGCGCGCGCTTCAGCGGTCTTCCCCAAACCAAAGTACGAATTTGAGAGCTCGAACGCAATCGTCTGCTTGTTCAAAGAAAGTTCATGAGCTTTTTCCATGTACGGCAAGGCTTCCGCGTATCTTCCCAAACGATTAAGGAATCCTCCGATGAACATGCGCAGCCGAGCATCGTTGGGAGTTCGCTCGATCTCCCGATTCATAGTCGCAATCGCGAAGGTGACAAATTCCGTCTTTATTTCCATAGGAACTTCCGCCGCACCAGCAACGGTTATGGATGTCTGCATTGCCTGCTCGGCCACCTCTTGAGTGCCGATGGTTTCCATCTCGAACGCTTTTTTATAGAACGACAGATTTTCAGTGATGCCTTTTGGTTGCGGTTTGAGTCCTTGTATCAGATCACGGGCCACTCCGATTGGGCGTATATTCAAAAAGTACACGCCTCCTATGAGCGCTATGATAAGAACTGACGCGGCAATCGAGTAGGTCTGTTCGCTCTGTGCCATGAGCTTCAAAGACGCCGGAGATGCCTTTCCGAACCGCGTATGCATGAACGCGACAAGCGAGAAGAACAGGATGTAGCTTATGAGGTTATCGAATACGAAGAAGTTATGAATGAAGTAGGCGGCCATGAGACCTGTGAGCACGCTTTTTTCCGCAAATGAAAACGGTTCGGCTCCGTCTTCTGCCTTTCTCCTCCACACAAACCATAACAAAAAACCAAAGAGGGACAGGTACGAAATAAGTCCTAAGAGTCCCGCCGCGATCAGCCAATCAAAGAAAATATTATGTGTTCGGTCGAACCACTG